>NZ_AJML01000016.1:0-65169 GCF_000259525.1 Streptococcus sp. SK140
AAAATGTCCATCCTCAGTTTTATGGTGAGGAAAAAACGATTGATAGCGATGATTATAACCTAGCTCGAGATGAGTTTGAGCTAGCTCTTCTACAAGAGGCCCTACGTCAGAACAAACCAATTTTAGCCATTTGCCGTGGTGTCCAGCTAGTTAACGTTGCCTTTGGTGGTACGCTCAATCAGGAGATTGAAGGTCATTGGCAAGGCTTACCTTTTGGGACTTCACATTCTATTGAGACAGTGGCTGGCAGTGTAGTGTCTAAATTGTTTGGTAAAGAAAGTCAAGTTAATTCAGTGCACCGTCAGAGCATTAAAGACTTAGCTCCAAATTTCCGCGTAACAGCAGTAGATCCACGTGACCAAACTGTTGAAGCAATCGAATCTATCGACGAACACCGTATTATTGGTCTCCAGTGGCATCCAGAATTCTTGGTCAATGAAGAAGATGGCAACTTAGAGTTATTTGAGTATTTATTGAATGAATTGTAACGACTAGAAATTTAGTCGTTTTTTTATTCGTTGTTTACGAATATTTATAGAGTTGCGTTTTTACGCAAACGTTTGAATTGTGACAAAAATTGGAAATTTTTAGTATAAAAACTTGAAAAAATTGTTAGTAAGCGTTATGATAGAAAGGAAGAAATTTTGGAGGAATACTATGTCACATATTAAATTTGATTATTCAAAAGTATTAGACAAATTTGTTGCACCACATGAAGTGGAGTACATGCAAGCACAAGTTACAGCAGCAGACGAATTGATCCGTAAAGGAACTGGTGCTGGTAGCGACTTCTTGGGTTGGTTGGACCTTCCTGAAAACTACGACCGCGAAGAATTTGACCGCATCTTGAAAGCTGCTGAGCAAATCAAATCAGACAGCGATGTTTTGGTTGTTATCGGTATCGGTGGATCATACCTTGGAGCTAAAGCAGCCATTGACTTCTTGAACCACCATTTTGCAAACTTGCAAACCAAAGAAGAACGCAAAGCACCACAAATCCTTTACGCTGGGAACTCAATCTCATCAACTTACCTTGCTGACTTGGTAGAGTATGTTTCAGATAAAGACTTCTCAGTAAACGTGATTTCTAAATCAGGTACAACAACTGAACCAGCCATCGCTTTCCGTGTCTTCAAAGAACTCTTGGTGAAGAAATACGGTCAAGAAGAAGCTAACAAACGTATCTATGCAACAACTGACCGCCAAAAAGGTGCAGTTAAGGTTGAAGCAGATGCTAACGGTTGGGAAACTTTTGTAGTTCCAGATGATATCGGTGGACGCTTCTCAGTATTGACAGCAGTTGGATTGCTTCCAATCGCTGCATCAGGTGCAGATATCAAAGCCCTTATGGAAGGTGCTAATGCTGCTCGTAAAGATTACACATCAGACAAACTTTCAGAAAACGAAGCTTACCAATACGCTGCAGTTCGTAACATCCTTTACCGTAAAGGATATGCTACTGAAATCTTGGTAAACTACGAGCCATCACTTCAATACTTCTCAGAATGGTGGAAACAATTGGCTGGTGAGTCAGAAGGGAAAGACCAAAAAGGTATTTACCCAACTTCAGCTAACTTCTCAACAGACTTGCACTCATTGGGTCAATTTATTCAAGAAGGAACTCGTATCATGTTTGAAACAGTTGTCCGTGTGGACAAACCACGTAAGAACGTGATCATCCCTACTTTGGAAGAAGATCTTGACGGACTTGGTTACCTTCAAGGAAAAGACGTTGACTTCGTTAATAAAAAAGCAACTGACGGTGTTCTTCTTGCCCACACTGACGGTGACGTGCCAAACATGTACGTGACTCTTCCTGAGCAAGATGCCTTCACTCTTGGTTACACAATCTACTTCTTCGAATTGGCTATCGCCCTTTCAGGTTACTTGAACGCTATCAACCCATTTGACCAACCAGGTGTTGAAGCTTACAAACGTAATATGTTTGCCCTTCTTGGTAAACCAGGATTTGAAGAATTGAGCAAAGAACTCAACGCTCGTCTATAATAGAGCTGAAAAGAGTGGTTTTACCACTCTTTTTACTATTTCTCGAAAAGAGAAATTGGACTCTGGCACGACTTGTGATATAATATAGAGAGCAAAAAGGCAGACGCCTAGAGACTTTATAGGAGAAGATATGTCAAAAGATATTCGTGTGCGTTATGCACCAAGTCCAACAGGACTACTACACATCGGAAATGCCCGTACAGCATTGTTTAACTACTTGTATGCACGCCACCATGGTGGAACTTTTATCATCCGTATTGAAGACACAGACCGTAAGCGTCACGTCGAAGATGGAGAACGTTCTCAGCTTGAAAACCTTCGTTGGTTGGGCATGGATTGGGATGAAAGTCCAGAAACTCATGAAAACTACCGACAATCAGAGCGTTTGGAACTCTATCAAAAATACATCGATCAATTGCTAGCCGAAGGGAAAGCCTACAAATCTTACGTCACTGAAGAAGAGTTGGCAGCTGAACGTGAACGCCAAGAAGCAGCTGGTGAAACACCTCGTTACATTAACGAATACCTTGGTATGAGCGAGGAAGAAAAAGCAGCTTATGTTGCAGAACGTGAAGCAGCAGGAATCATCCCAACGGTTCGTTTGGCAGTTAATGAGTCTGGTATCTACAAATGGCATGATATGGTCAAAGGTGATATCGAATTTGAAGGTGGCAATATCGGTGGGGACTGGGTTATCCAAAAGAAAGATGGCTACCCAACTTACAACTTTGCCGTTGTGATCGATGACCACGATATGCAAATTTCTCACGTTATCCGTGGAGATGACCACATTGCTAATACACCAAAACAACTTATGGTTTATGAGGCTCTTGGTTGGGAAGCTCCAGAGTTCGGTCACATGACCTTGATTATCAACTCTGAGACTGGTAAGAAGTTGTCTAAACGTGATACCAATACTCTTCAGTTCATCGAAGACTACCGTAAGAAGGGCTACCTGCCAGAAGCAGTCTTTAACTTTATCGCTCTTCTTGGTTGGAACCCTGGTGGGGAAGACGAAATCTTCTCTCGCGAAGAACTGATCAAACTTTTTGATGAAAACCGCCTTAGCAAGTCTCCAGCAGCTTTCGACCAAAAGAAAATGGACTGGATGAGCAATGAGTATATCAAGAATACGGATCTTGCGACCATCTTTGAAATGGCCAAACCATTCCTCGAAGCAGCAGGACGCTTGACAGATAAGGCTGAAAAATTGGTGGAACTCTACAAACCACAAATGAAGTCAGTGGATGAAATCGTTCCATTGACAGACCTCTTCTTCTCAGACTTCCCAGAATTGACAGAAGCTGAGAAAGAAGTCATGGCTGGTGAAACGGTGCCAACTGTACTTGAAGCCTTCAAAGCCAAACTTGAAGCTATGTCAGAAGATGAGTTTGTGGTAGAAAATATCTTCCCACAAATCAAAGCAGTCCAAAAAGAAACAGGTATCAAAGGGAAGAATCTCTTCATGCCAATCCGTATCGCCGTTTCAGGTGAAATGCATGGTCCTGAATTGCCAGATACCATCTACTTGCTTGGACGTGAAAAATCAATTCAACACATTGAAAAAATGTTGGCTGAAATTGCGAAATAATCTTACGAAATTAAATTTCCTTCTAGATATTTGTAGAAGTAAAAACCGAGAGAATCACATGGTTCTCTCTTTTTTATGAACATAGAAAAATCTATTAAATGTATGATAAAGGATACTTTTAGGAATCCCTTTTAAAAAAAGCAATTTTCATATATACTTATTTGAAAATGCAAAAGTTTTAGTGTATAATACTAAGTGACAGGGCAGGGAAAAGAAGTCAGTGATATGGTAAAATTCTTTACAAACAGACTCGAATTAGCCCAGACATCGTCTATGTTGTTTGTTGAGTCGACTTATTTTTTCTTTGCGTTTTGCTGGACACAGGAAGAAATTCATGAGTTCATGCAACTATCATCCATAACGATGCCTTCGTTTTCGATTCGAAGTTTATATGCGAGACTTTAGATTTAGATGTATATCTTACTAGAGATGCATATTTTTCTCTTTCTTCTCCCAAAAATAGAAAGAAATCGACCTTGCTCTGTTTACCTTGCGTTAAGCAAGGTTTTTTTGTGGAATAGTAGTGGGCGATTTACGATTTTTCTATCAAGTGGTATAATATTAACTATCCTGATGAATTGAGGAAATCAAATGAAAGAATTTAACAAATCAATCAAATTAGAGCACGTGGCTTATGATATTCGTGGACCAGTTCTTGAGGAAGCCATGCGTATGCGAGCAAATGGAGAAAAAATCCTCCGTTTGAATACAGGGAACCCAGCTGAGTTTGGTTTTACCGCACCAGATGAGGTTATCCATGATTTGATTATGAATGCGCGTGATAGTGAAGGTTATTCAGATTCAAAAGGTATCTTTTCAGCCCGCAAAGCGATTATGCAGTACTGTCAGCTCAAAAAATTCCCAAATGTAGGTATTGATGATATTTATCTTGGAAATGGTGTTAGTGAGCTGATTGTTATGTCCATGCAAGGTCTCTTGGACAATGGCGATGAAGTCTTGGTTCCAATGCCTGACTACCCTCTGTGGACTGCTGCTGTTAGCTTGGCTGGAGGAAATGCCGTTCACTACGTCTGTGATGAAGAAGCTGAATGGTATCCAGACCTAGATGACATTAAGTCTAAGATTAGTTCAAATACTAAGGCTATCGTTTTAATCAATCCAAATAATCCAACGGGAGCCCTCTATCCTAAAGAACTCTTACTAGATATCATTGAGATTGCTCGTCAAAATGACTTGATTATCTTTGCGGATGAAATCTACGACCGTATGGTTATGGATGGCAATGTCCACACACCAGTTGCTAGTTTGGCTCCAGACCTTTTCTGTGTCAGCATGAATGGTCTGTCTAAATCTCACCGTATCGCTGGTTTCCGTGTGGGTTGGATGGTCTTGTCTGGACCTAAACATCATGTAAAGGGATATATTGAAGGTCTCAACATGCTTTCAAACATGCGCCTTTGTTCTAACGTCTTGGCTCAACAGGTTGTTCAAACTTCACTCGGTGGTCACCAATCGGTGGACGAATTACTCTTGCCAGGTGGTCGTATCTACGAGCAAAGAAACTTCATTTATAATGCCATTCAAGATACCCCAGGTTTGTCAGCGGTTAAACCTAAAGCGGGTCTTTATATCTTCCCTAAAATTGACCGCAATATGTATCGTATCGATGATGATGAACAATTTGTCCTTGATTTCTTGAAGCAAGAAAAAGTACTTTTGGTCCATGGACGAGGATTTAACTGGAAAGAGCCAGATCACTTCCGTATTGTTTATCTGCCACGCGTAGATGAGTTAGCCCAAATCCAAGAAAAGATGACTCGTTTCTTGAAGCAGTATCGTAGATAAGGCTTTCATAGCAAAAAAGCTGGAAACATTTGCCAGAGCTATTGACAAATGCGAAAGAATCAGATAGAATAGTAAAGTATGTTTAGTAACTGATCACTTTATAGCCGGCTAAACGAATACAAAATCTATGAGGAGGTATTCATCGTGAAACGTACTTATCAACCAAGTAAACTACGTCGTGCGCGCAAACACGGATTCCGTAACCGTATGTCAACTAAAAACGGTCGTCGCGTATTGGCAGCTCGTCGTCGTAAAGGACGCAAAGTTTTGGCTGCATAATCCAAACGAATTCAACAAAGAAGTCAGTAGGAACTCGAGTCTACTGGCTTTTCTGTTGCCTAAAAAAGTGAATTTTCTAAAATACCTTTTTTAGAATAAAAACTTCAGCAGATGTATTGGAAAGACAACATATAGAAAAAAGCTCAAAATCAGAAGGTGAATTTCTGATTTTGAGCTTTTCTTTATTCTTTCAAATGATATGAATAGCTGGCAACGACGACATCTTCGTGCCATCTGAGAGCATATTTTAATTTGAGGCTCATTTGATTGTGTAGGATATTTTGCCAAGGTTTGTTAGGGATAAATTGGGGTACTAGAACTGTGACTGTGTAGTTCTTTTTCTTGGCTTCTTGAGAGATTTTACGAACATAGCGAACTGTAGGTGTGATGATATCGCGATAGCTAGTATTAATGTTTTTTAGAGTGATATTTGGGAAGTAGTCGGCAAATTCTTGGAGGATTTCTTGGTCTTTTTCCTCAGTTTCCTTGGTGGAAATGTGCATCGCCAAAACCTCATCTCCAATACTTTGCGCGTAATTAATCGCTCCAACGCTGACCCGGGTCACATTTCCCACTAAGACAAGGACGACATTGCCATCGTAGGTTTTCTTTTGAATTCCTTCATAAAGTCGAAGCTGTTTGGCCACTTTTTGGTAATGACTGTGGATAGACAAAAAGAGGAAGGTTAAGACTAGGATAATTGGGAAGAAGGGCCAGATATCTCCAAGTCTGAAGAAGAGTAAGATAAGAACGATAGCATAACAAATGATAGCGCCGAGGATATTTGCGAAGGCAGATTTTAAGAAATGAGAGCCTTTTTCTTTTTTCCAGTGGCGAATCATCCCTGTTTGAGAAAGGGCAAAAGGAACAAAAACTCCGATAGTATAGAGAGGAATCAAGCGTTCTGTATTTCCGTTGAAAATGAGCAGAAGGATCATAGCGCCAAAGGCTAAGGTCAAAATACCGTTTGAATAACCAAGGCGGTCTCCTTTTTCCATAAAGAGATGGGGCATGTACTTGTTTTTAGCCATATTGTAAGCCAACATCGGAAAGGCAGAAAAACCAGTATTTGCAGCAACGGCTAGGATTAGAGCAGTTGAGAATTGGAAGAGATAATAAACAATCTGACCGATAGTTGAATCCCCTAAAATTCCTTTAGCCATTTGTGAGAGGATTGTTTCTCCGTGTTGAGGAGTGATCCCCATCCAGTAGTTTAGGAAGGTAATTCCTGCAAATAGAAATCCAAGAATCAGAGACATGATGGTCAGTGTCTGAGCAGCGTTCTTCTCTTTAGGAGTTTTGAAAAATGGAACAGCATTTGAGATTGCTTCAACCCCGGTTAATGAAGCTGAACCGCTGGTAAAGGCTCTTAAAATCAGGACGATTGAGAGACTTGGGACAGTTTGACCAATTGCAGAAGTTGCATGATAGCTGAGAGAACCTGTCAACAGTTGGAATAAGCCAAACAATAAGAGGAAGACCGTACTAAAGATAAAGAGATAGACAGGGATCATCAGAGAGCTAGCAGATTCCCTCAAGCCTCGCAGATTCAAAAGCATGAGTAAACAGACCAGAAAAATAGAAATATGGAGGTTGTAGGGATGGAGAGCAGGAAGTGCTGCTGTGATAGCATCAGCTCCTGCGGCCACGGATACGGCTACTGTTAGCATATAGTCAACAAGCAAGCTTCCACCGGCAATCAAACCGAGCTCAGGAGAAAGATTTTCTCGTGTTACCATATAGGCACCCCCACCTTGAGGGTAGGCGTGAATGATTTGTCGGTAAGAAATGGTTAGACTAGCAAGTAGCAAGAGGACGAAGATACCGATAGGGAGACTCCACCAGATAGCGAGGGGAGATAGGCTAGCCAAGACAAGTACGACCTGCTCAGGTCCATAGGCGATAGATGAAAGGGCATCGCTTGAGAGCATTGCAAGTGCCTGTGTTTTTCCAAGTAGTCCTCCCTCGCCTTCAGTTAAGGACTTAAGGGGACGACCAATAAAGGTATATTTTAATTTCGTAAACATTTTCTTTCCTTTTCTGAAAATTTCAACAAGAGTTATTATACTGCTATGAAAATAAGTCGTCAAGAAAAAGTGAGTGATTTTAAAATATTTTTTCCTATAAGAATGAGACTAGTTTTTTGGTATAATAGAAGGTAGAAAAAACGAGGGAATATACATGATTTTTGATACACATACCCACTTGAATGTGGAAGAATTTTCAGGAAGAGAAGCAGAAGAAATAGCCTTAGCAGCTGAAATGGGTGTGACTCGGATGAATATTGTTGGTTTTGACAAACCGACTATTGAGCGAGCCTTGGAGTTGGTAGATGAGTTTGATCAACTCTATGCGACGATTGGTTGGCATCCGACAGAAGCAGGGGCCTATACAAGGGAAGTTGAGAATTACTTACTGGAAAAACTAAAACATCCTAAAGTGGTTGCCTTGGGTGAGATTGGTTTAGACTATCACTGGATGACAGCTCCTAAAGAAGTGCAGGAGCAAGTTTTCCGTCGTCAGATTCAGCTATCTAAGGAACTGGACTTTCCTTTTGTGGTCCATACCCGTGATGCGCTAGAAGATACCTATGAGATTATTAAGAGTGAGGGAGTTGGTCCCCGTGGTGGCATTATGCATTCCTTCTCAGGTTCTCTGGAGTGGGCTGAGAAGTTTGTGGAACTGGGTATGACTATTTCCTTTTCTGGAGTGGTGACCTTTAAAAAAGCGACAGACATTCAGGAAGCTGCCAAAGAGTTACCTTTGGATAAGATTTTGGTAGAGACAGATGCGCCTTACTTGGCACCCGTTCCCAAGCGTGGTCGCGAAAACAAGACAGCTTACACGCGCTATGTAGTGGACTTTATTGCTGACTTACGTGGCATGACAACAGAAGAATTAGCTGCTGCGACAAGTGCAAATGCAGAACGAATCTTTGGACTGGAAAGTAAATTATGAAAAAGAAAATTTCCCAAGTCATCGTAGTCGAAGGGCGTGATGATACGGCTAATCTCAAACGTTATTTTGATGTGGAGACCTATGAGACTCGTGGCTCCGCTATCAATGAGCAGGACCTTGAACGAATCCAACGTCTACACCAACGTCATGGAGTGATTGTCTTTACAGATCCTGACTTTAATGGGGAACGCATTCGTCGGATGATTATGACGGCCATTCCGACAGTTCAACACGCTTTTCTCAAACGTAATGAGGCTGTTCCTAAGTCCAAGACCAAAGGACGTTCCTTAGGAATCGAACATGCCAGTTATGAAGATTTGAAAACCGCGCTGGAACAAGTCACAGAGCAGTTTGAAGCAGAAAGTGACTCTGACATTAGCCGTAGTGACTTGATTCGATTGGGATTTTTGGCTGGAGCAGATAGCCGAAAACGCAGAGAATATCTAGGAGAGAGTCTACGTATTGGTTATTCCAATGGGAAACAACTTCTCAAGCGTTTAGAATTATTTGGCATCAGTTTAGCTGAAGTTGAAGATGCCATGAAATCTTATGAGGATTGAGAAACTCCCCCAAAATGTAGGGGGAATATGATACAATAGAAGTAATCATATACGGTTTAATCAGGCTTGGTAGCAAGCATTAGAAAAGTGACTCCATAGGATTTGCGCTAAGTGGAGACAATGAGGAAAAGTTATGGGAATCTTTGATTTTTTAAAAAAGACAGAAACTGCAGAGGCAACTGAAATAAGTGAAGCACAGAAAGAAAGAGAAGAATCTAAAAACAATGCATGTATTGGAGTTCTAGATTTGTTCCCGATGAAGGAAACGAATCAATTATTGATTGTTGGGAGTCTAGAAGGTAGTCTCAAGGTTGGGGATCAGTTGCAGTTTTGCAATCCCGACCAAGGAATGGAAAGTCTTGGCTCTGTAGAAGTTAAAAAACTTAGCAGTCAAAACAAAGATGCAGATAGTCTTACTGATGAAGTTCTCGCGCATCTAGTGGTTGATAGGATTCCTTCTTTGGATAAACTGAAAAAAGGAAGTGTGCTCTTTAGTTCAGGTATTGAGGAAGAGCAAAAATTATCTAGCTATTCAGATGCTCTTTATCGTGCTTTTGTAGCCATCCAAGAGGGTCAGTTAACAAATGAAGACTATTTGGCAGCTAGCCTTGATGATAGCGTAGAAATTTTACGTCTCTTTTTATGGAAATGCCGTCAAAATCAGGAAACTGAAAGTGAAGAAAGATATCAAGCTAACACCCGCAAGTTGGAGCGTCTAGCAGAAATTGTCAAGGATAAGTTGTTAGCAGCAGATTCAGTTTATGCAGTTTTCTCAGAAAAAACAGGTGAACCCTATCTTTTCTCAACGACCTATGACAGGGGAGAAGAGGGGTATCTCTGTACGGATCCCATGATCATGCTTTTGACGCCATCTTGGTATCGCCAATTCAAGGAAACCATTGATAGTCGACCAAACTCTGTCGTAAAACTGATTGAAAATACGGAAGATAAAAAAGGGATTGAGAATTTCCTTGGAACAGCCTTTTACTTAAATGGTGCCTTGGGAGCAATCTTTAATTCCAAGGAAGTCAGCATCAGTGCTTCAGCCTTAGTCCAAAAACCAGATTTTTCTGATTTACCAGAAATACAAGTTCCTGTAATGAATCCTGACCTAGTAAGATGGATGTTGTTGATGGGACAATTGGATAGCCCGACGACAGAAGATGAAGAAGTAATTTATAAGCTCTATTATAAGTTCTTTTCAGAAGCTATGCCGAAAGCTAAATTCCTAATTCCTCTAGATGCGGCTTCGGAATTTAAGGGCGATAGTCAGGAAGGAAATTCCTTCGTTTTAGAAAAAGATTCTAGTTTCAACATTCCAGTCAAAGAAGGAAAAGATGGCAGAAATTCTGTGCCGGTATTTACCGATTGGAAACGTCTGCGAATGGTCTTTGACGAAAAATGGAATGGCATGATTGAAGAAGCGGGAGGCATGATTGAAGTTTTTGACTATGCCATTAATCCAACGGAGTATTATGAAGCGGGTGCCTATGTTAGCCTAACAGCTTTTAAAGAGATGCAAAAGCTTGGTGAGGAACTAGAAGGCAGAGCTAACGGTTAAACAAAGAATGAAAATACGAGTTGATAGAGATTCTGTCTGTATGGGGGACGATGTTCTGTCGCATGAGATAGAATTTGATGTTCCTGAAGATATGACGGTGAAAGATTTTTTTGGTTTTCTAGAAAAGGAACGTTATTTACCGTCTATCCAAGGAAATAATGTGGCCTGGGAATTCCATAATCGAAATGGGGAACAAGGTGTTTATTTCACTAAAACAGGAGAGATTATCCATCCAGATGGAGTATTAAAAGAGATGTTGGAAGGAATTGCTGAGACACCCTTATTTGTTTTGCTCTATCATTACACCCCGGAAGCATACTACATTAGTAAAGATAATAAATGAGAATTGCAGATGATGTCCTGACCAAGGTTGAACTGGTCATGTATTGTTATCGTCCCTTTGTGCTTTTATGAAACATCTTTTTAAATGAAGTCTAGGTTTTTGATTGGGGATGAGAAATTGGAAACTATATAGTTTTATCTACATCCTACTTGAATCACTAACCTTTTTCAAAGATTGTGAAAGGAAATGATATGGCAAATAGAAGTTATATTTACTTAAAAAACGGAGATGAAGCTCGTATCTTAACAGAAGGCATCTACACGATACCTTATTTTTGGCAATTGTTTTGGGATGAAGAAGATTTAAAAGCTCCGATTGTTCTATGGAAAACAGCAGAAGAACTCGAAGAAGATGAAGAGCAAGCAGAAAGATTTTACCAAGAGCAGAATGTAGATATCTTGCTTTCTATTGAAAAATTTCAGCAGAATGCCCTCAAAAACCGATCTTTTTTAGAAGAGAATGCCCCACAATCCGTGCAACTATATGATGCCTTTGTTCGTTATATTCTTGCAAATGTCAAAGATGGTGATGTGCTCGGATTTGATCTTTTGGATGTAGTTTTTATGGACCAAGTGTCTGTAGCCGCTGATAAACTGTTAAAAAATATCCGAGCTGTTCAGGAAAACCAGCCAAAAGATTTGGATTTTTCTCTAACGGATAAGAACTTAATAGGCCTTGCTATGGGCTTTCCTGATTATTATGCTTCAGAATTATTGCCAGAAGACAATATTCTAGATTCGGATGCCTATCAGGATGAACTGAAGAAAATGAACCCCCAAGAAGATAAGAAAGTGCTCGATATGACTGGATTTGATTCAAAAGGGAACAAGTCTCGTGTTCTTTTAGTGTTTTGGATTTTGTTGGCACTAGGAATTATGTGGGTTTTATATATTATTTTTAGCTAATAAATAGAAAAGAGAATAAATGAGAATTGCAGATTATAGCGTGACCAAGGCAGTGCTGGAGCGTCACGGTTTTACCTTTAAAAAGTCCTTTGGGCAAAATTTTTTGACGGATACCAATATCCTTCAAAAAATTGTGGATACGGCTGAAATTGATGATCAGGTCAATGTCATTGAGATTGGGCCAGGTATTGGTGCCTTGACTGAATTTTTGGCTGAGCGTGCAGCTGAAGTCATGGCCTTTGAGATTGATCACCGTTTGGTGCTAATCCTAGCAGATACCCTGCGTGATTTTGACAATGTGACCGTAGTCAATGAGGACATTCTAAAAGTTGACCTAGCGAAACATATCCAAAATTTTAAAAACCCTGATTTACCAATCAAGGTAGTGGCTAACTTACCTTACTATATCACAACCCCTATTCTCATGCACTTAATCGAGAGTGGCATTCCTTTTAGTGAGTTTGTGGTTATGATGCAGAAAGAAGTGGCGGATCGTATCTCTGCTAAGCCAAATACCAAGGCTTATGGTAGCTTGTCCATTGCAGTTCAGTATTATATGACGGCCAAGGTTGCCTTTATCGTGCCTCGTACGGTCTTTGTACCAGCACCCAACGTGGACTCAGCTATCCTGAAAATGGTGCGTCGTCCAGAACCGGCGGTTGCGGTCGAAGATGAGAGCTTCTTCTTTAAGGTTTCCAAGGCTAGTTTCACTCATCGTCGCAAGACCTTGTGGAACAACTTGACTGGTTACTTTGGGAAAACTGAGGAAATCAAGGATAAGCTGACCAAGGCTTTGAACCAGGCAGGCTTGTCACCAAGTGTACGTGGTGAAGCTCTTGGCTTAGAAGAATTTGCTAGTCTAGCAGATGCGCTTAAAGGACAAGGACTCTAAGATGCAGGGACAAATCATTAAAGCTTTGGCGGGTTTCTACTATGTGGAAAGTGATGGTCAAGTTTATCAAACACGTGCGCGTGGGAATTTCCGTAAAAAAGGCCATACACCCTATGTTGGAGATTGGGTAGAATTTTCTGCAGAGGAGAACTCAGAAGGCTATATATTGGAAATTCATGAACGAAAAAATAGTCTGGTTCGTCCACCCATTGTCAATATTGACCAAGCCGTTGTTATTATGTCCGTTAAAGAACCTGACTTTAATAGCAACTTGTTGGATCGCTTCTTGGTTCTCTTAGAACACAAGGGCATTCATCCTATCGTTTATATTTCCAAAATGGACTTACTAGAGGATAGTGAAGAACTGGATTTTTACGAGAAAACCTATCGTGCTATTGGTTACGACTTTGTGACTAGTAAGGAAGAACTCTTGCCCTTGTTGACAGATAAAGTGACAGTCTTTATGGGGCAAACAGGTGTTGGGAAGTCAACTCTCCTTAATAAAATTGCACCTGACCTCAATCTCGAAACAGGAGAAATCTCAGACAGTCTGGGTCGTGGTCGTCATACCACTCGAGCTGTTAGTTTTTACAATCTCAATGGTGGGAAAATTGCAGACACGCCAGGATTTTCATCACTGGATTATGAAGTGACAACAGCAGAAGACCTTAATCAGGCCTTTCCAGAAATTGCTTCTGTTAGCCGAGACTGCAAGTTCCGTACTTGTACTCATACCCATGAGCCATCTTGCGCAGTGAAACCAGCAGTAGAAGAGGGGATTATTGCTACCTTCCGTTTTGACAACTATTTGCAATTCCTCAGTGAGATTGAAAATCGTAGAGAAACCTATAAAAAAGTCAGCAAAAAAATACCAAAATAAGGAGAAACCTATGTCTCAATACAAGATTGCTCCGTCAATTCTGGCAGCAGATTATGCCAACTTTGAACGTGAAATTAAACGCCTAGAAGCAACTGGGGCAGAATATGCCCATATCGATATCATGGATGGTCACTTTGTGCCACAAATCAGCTTTGGTGCAGGTGTGGTCGAAAGCCTTCGCCCCCATAGCAAGATGGTTTTTGATTGCCACTTGATGGTCTCTAATCCTGAACACCATCTAGAAGATTTTGCGCGTGCAGGGGCAGATATCATCAGCATTCACGTAGAGGCAACACCTCATATCCATGGCGCTCTTCAAAAGATTCGTTCTCTAGGTGTCAAACCATCGGTTGTTATCAATCCTGGAACACCTGTTGAGGCTATAAAGCATGTGCTTCACTTAGTTGATCAAGTCTTGGTCATGACGGTTAACCCTGGATTTGGTGGACAAGCCTTTTTGCCGGAAACCATGGATAAGATTCGTGAGTTGGTGGCCCTTCGTGAAGAAAAAGGACTGAACTTTGAGATTGAAGTTGATGGTGGAATTGATGATCAAACCATTGCTCAAGCCAAGGAAGCTGGTGCAACAGTTTTTGTAGCAGGATCTTATGTCTTTAAGGGAGATGTCAATGAACGAGTGCAAGCTCTCCGAAAACAACTGGACTAAAGTTGCAGTTTTTGCTGGTGGAGACCGTGGACATTATAGGATAGATTTTGATTGCTTTGTCGGTGTGGACCGTGGCTCACTCTGGATACTAGAGGAAAAACTTCCTCTTACTATAGCCGTTGGGGATTTTGATTCGGTGACTATGGAAGAGCGTCAGTTGATTCAAAAGCGTGTTCATCACTTTGTCCAAGCCCAGCCAGAAAAAGATGATACGGATCTGGAACTAGCACTTTTAACGGTTTTTGAAAAGGATCCTCAAGCTCGAGTGACCATTTTTGGCGCCCTAGGTGGTCGCATCGACCATATGCTGGCCAATGTCTTTCTGCCTAGCAATCCTAAATTGGCGTCCTATATGCGTCAAATAGAGATTGAGGATGGGCAAAACTTGATTAGCTATTGCCCAGAAGGGACCAGTCAACTTGAACCACGTTCGGACTATGATTATCTGGCCTTTATGCCGGTTCGGGATAGTCAGTTGACCATTATCGGTGCCAAGTATGAGTTGACAGAGAAAAATTTTTTCTTTAAGAAAGTTTACGCTTCTAACGAATATATAGATAGGGAAGTTTCAGTGACTTGCCCAGATGGCTATGTGGTTGTCTTGCATAGCAAGGATAGGAGGTAGGATGGAGAGTTTGCTTCTTGTATTATTAATTGTTAACCTAGCCGGTCTCTTTCTTATTTGGCAAAGGCAGGACAAGCAGGAGAAATATCTGACCAAGAACTTGGAGGATCAGGCAGATCATTTGTCAGACCAGTTGGATTTTCGGTTTGAACAAGCTCGACAAGCTAGTCAGCTTGACCAAAAAAATCTTGAAGTGGCTGTCAGTGACCGTTTGCAGGAGGTGCGACTTGAATTGCACCAAGGTCTGACTCAGGTTCGACAGGAGATGAATGAAAACCTCCTCCAAACCAGAGATAAGACTGACCAACGACTCCAAGCCTTGCAGGAGTCAAACGAGCAACGTTTGGAACAGATGCGCCAAACGGTCGAGGAAAAGCTAGAAAAGACCTTGCAGACACGCTTGCAGGCCTCTTTTGAGACAGTTTCCAAGCAACTGGAATCTGTTAATCGTGGCCTTGGAGAAATGCAGACGGTGGCGCGTGATGTTGGTGCGCTAAATAAAGTTCTTTCTGGAACTAAAACGCGAGGAATTCTAGGAGAACTACAACTGGGACAGATCATTGAAGATATCATGACACCTGCCCAGTATGAACGAGAATTTGCAACAGTTGAAAACTCTAATGAACGTGTGGAATACGCCATCAAGTTACCTGGACAAGGTGACCAGGAATATGTCTATCTACCGATTGATTCTAAGTTTCCACTGGCAGATTATTACCGTCTGGAAGAAGCCTATGAAGCAGGTGACAAGGACGAGATTGAGCGCTGTCGTAAGTCTCTCCTAGCAAGCGTCAAGCGTTTTGCTAAGGATATTAAGAGTAAGTACCTGGCGCCACCTCGGACAACCAATTTTGGAGTCTTGTTTGTTCCGACAGAAGGACTCTATTCGGAAATTGTTCGAAATCCGATTTTCTTTGATGATTTGAGACGGGAGGAGCAAATTATCGTTGCAGGTCCAAGTACCTTGTCGGCTCTTCTTAACTCCCTATCGGTTGGTTTCAAGACTCTAAACATTCAAAAAAGTGCCGACCATATTAGTAAAACCCTAGCTAGTGTCAAAACCGAATTTGGCAAGTTTGGTGGGATTCTGGTCAAGGCACAAAAACATCTCCAACATGCCTCTGGCAATATTGATGATTTATTAAACCGTCGTACTACAGCTATCGAGCGAACGCTTCGTCACATTGAGTTATCAGAAGGTGAGCCTATGCTTGATTTGCTCCAATTTCAAGAAGATGAGGAAGAATATGAAGATTAGTCACATGAAGAAAGATGAGCTTTTTGAAGGCTTTTACCTGATCAAGTCAGCTGACCTGAGACAGACTCGTGCTGGGAAAAACTACCTAGCCTTCACCTTCCAAGATGATAGTGGAGAAATCGAAGGGAAGCTCTGGGATGCTCAACCTCACAATGTTGAAACCTTTACAGCAGGGAAAGTAGTCCACATGCAAGGTCGTCGTGAAGTGTACAACAATACTCCTCAGGTTAATCAGATCACCCTTCGCTTACCTCAGCCTGGCGAACCCAACGACCCAGCGGACTTTAAGGTCAAATCTCCAGTAGATGCCAAAGAGATTCGTGAGTATATGGCGCAGATGATTTTTAAAATTGAAAATCCAATTTGGCAGCGAATTGTTCGAAATCTCTACACCAAGTATGACAAGGAATTCTACTCCTATCCAGCCGCTAAGACTAACCATCATGCTTTTGAGACAGGTCTTGCTTACCATACTGCTACTATGGTTCGTTTGGCAGAAGCGATAGCAGATATTTATCCTCAGCTCAATAAGAGCTTGCTCTACGCGGGGATTATGTTGCACGACCTGGCCAAGGTTATTGAGTTGACAGGTCCCGACCAGACAGAGTACACAGTAAGAGGAAACCTTATTGGTCATATTGCTTTGATTGATAGTGAAATTACCAAAGCGGTAATGGAGCTTGGCATTGATGATACTAGAGAAGAGGTTGTACTTCTTCGCCATGTCATTCTCAGTCACCATGGTCTCCTTGAGTATGGTAGTCCAGTTCGTCCTCGAGTGATGGAAGCAGAAATTATTCATATGATTGATAATTTGGATGCCAGCATGATGATGATGACAACAGCTCTGGCCCTTGTTGATGAGGGAGAAATGACCAATAAAGTCTTTGCTATGGACAATCGTTCCTTCTACAAGCCGAAATTAGACTAGAAACTAAAAAAATGAACTTTATTTAGGCAATAAAGTTCGTTTTTTTGCTTTAGTGTGATATAATGAGAAAAAGACTAAATAAAAAAGAATGGTAAAAATATAATGAAATTAAGAAGAAGTGATCGGATGGTTGTCATTTCCAATTACTTGATTAACAATCCATACAAATTAACCAGTCTCAACACTTTTGCGGAAAAGTATGAATCTGCCAAATCGTCTATTTCTGAAGACATCGTCATCATTAAACGGGCCTTCGAAGAAATTGAAATCGGGCATATTCAAACGGTGACAGGTGCTGGTGGTGGTGTTATTTTTACACCATCGATCTCTCCCCTTGAGTCTAAAACGATTATCGAAGAGCTTCGTGATAAACTTTCAGAGAGTGACCGCATTCTTCCAGGTGGCTACATTTATTTGTCTGACCTATTGAGCACTCCAGCTATTTTGAAAAATATCGGTCGCATTATTGCGAAGAGCTTTATGGATCAGAAGATTGATGCCGTTATGACTGTTGCGACCAAAGGGGTTCCGCTTGCGAACGCGGTAGCAAATGTCCTCAACGTACCATTTGTCATTGTCCGTCGCGACTTGAAAATCACTGAAGGTTCAACTGTTAGTGTCAACTATGTTTCAGGTTCTAGTGACCGTATCGAAAAGATGTTCCTTTCAAAACGTAGCCTCAAAGCAGGAAGCCGTGTCTTGATCGTCGATGACTTCTTGAAGGGTGGAGGAACCATTAACGGGATGATTAGCCTCTTGTCTGAGTTTGATTCAGAGTTGGCTGGAGTGGCCGTCTTTGCTGATAATGCACAGGAAGACCGTGAACAACAGTTCGACTACAAGTCGCTCTTGAGAGTCACAAATATTGATGTGAAGAACCAACAAATTGCTGTTGAAGTTGGAAATATATTCGATACAGAAAAATAAGAATTGACTTGAAATACAAAGGTTGGAACTTTCGTCCCAGCCTTTCTTTGATAATGAATATGAAGGAGTCCTATGAAAACACCATTTATTAAACGTGAAGCCTTAGAAAAGATTGTTGAAGAGTTTCCAACTCCATTTCACCTCTACGATGAAAAAGGGATTCGCGAGAAAGCACGAGCAGTAAATAAAGCCTTTTCTTGGAATAAGGGCTTTAAAGAATACTTCGCAGTTAAGGCAACGCCAACTCCAGCCATCTTGAAAATCTTACAAGAAGAGGGATGTGGAGTGGATTGTTCCAGTTATGTTGAACTTTTGATGAGTAACAAGCTTGGATTTTCAGGGGCGGATATGATGTTCTCATCTAACAATACTCCAGATAGAGAGTATGCTTATGCGCGAGAATTGGGGGCGACGATTAATTTAGATGCCTTTGAAGATATCGAGCATTTGGAACGTGCAGCAGGTATTCCCGAAATCATCTCTTGCCGTTACAATCCTGGTGGAGTATTTGAACTGGGTACGGATATTATGGATAATCCTGGTGAAGCTAAGTTCGGGATGACTAAGGAACAGCTTTTTGAAGCCTTTGCCATCTTGAAAGAAAAGGGAGCTAAAACCTTTGGGATTCATTCCTTCTTAGCTTCCAATACAGTGACCCATCTCTACTATCCAGAATTAGCACGTCAGCTTTTTGAATTGGCAGTAGAAATCAAGGAAAAGTTAGGTATTTCACTGGACTTTATCAATCTTTCTGGAGGTATCGGAGTTAACTATCGCCCAGATCAAGAGCCTAATGATATCGCTTTGATTGGTGAGGGAGTTCGTCAGGTTTATGAAGAAGTCCTCACACCAGCAGGACTTGGTCAGGTTAAGATCTTTACAGAACTAGGGCGCTTTATGTTGGCACCTCATGGAATTTTAGTCACAAAAGTAACTCATAAAAAGAAAACCTACCGTACATATCTAGGAGTAGATGCCTCAGCTGCCAACCTGATGAGACCAGCTATGTATGGTGCCTATCACCACATCACCAATATGATGCATCCTGATGGTCAGACTGAAGTGGTTGATGTTGTTGGTTCACTCTGTGAAAACAACGACAAGTTTGCAGTTAATCGTGAGATACCTCAAACAGAAATTGGTGATTTGTTAGTCATTCATGATACAGGTGCGCATGGCTTCTCTATGGGTTACCAGTACAATGCCAAGCTTCGTTCGGCAGAAATTCTATATACAGAGGATGGTGGAGCACGCTTGATCCGCCGAGCAGAGCGACCAGAGGACTATTTTGCGACTCTCTATGGCTTTGATTTTGACAAGGATTAATAAATATTTTGAAAATCATGAAAGTTGAAAGTGAAAAACAGATTGTTTTCTAAAAAATAGGCAAAATCTGTGGTTTTTCTTTTCAGTCATGGTATAATAAAGACTATAAAACGTTTTCAAGGAAGGTAACGATATGTCTGAGGAAATAATTGACTATGGACAAGTGACAGGAATGGTGCATTCGACAGAGAGTTTTGGGGCGGTAGATGGCCCTGGGATTCGTTTTATTGTCTTTTTGCAAGGCTGTCAGATGCGTTGCCAATATTGCCATAACCCAGATACTTGGGCTATGGAAACAAATAAATCTCGTGTACGAACAGTAGATGATGTTCTAGAAGAAGCGCTTCGTTATCGTGGTTTCTGGGGTGACAAGGGAGGTATCACAGTCAGTGGAGGAGAAGCCCTCTTGCAGATTGATTTCTTGATTGCCCTCTTTACTAAGGCAAAGGAAAAAGGTATCCACTGTACCTTGGATACTTGTGCCCTTCCATTCCGTAACAAACCACGCTATCTAGAAAAGTTCAACAAGTTAATGGCCGTGACAGACTTGGTTCTCCTTGATATCAAGGAAATCAACGAAGCACAACACAAGATTGTAACTAGCCAAACAAATAAAAACATCTTGGCTTGTGCTCAGTACTTGTCAGAAATCGGTAAACCTGTTTGGATTCGTCACGTTCTTGTACCTGGATTGACAGACAGAGATGAGGATTTGATTGAACTTGGCAAGTTTGTAAAAACTCTCAAAAATGTTGATAAGTTTGAAATCTTGCCTTACCACACCATGGGTGAGTTCAAGTGGCGTGAACTTGGGATTCCATATTCCCTTGAAGGAGTTAAACCTCCAACAGCAGATCGCGTCAAGAATGCTAAGGAACTAATGGATACAGAAAGCTATCAAGATTACATGAAACGTGTACATGGATAAAAAGAAAGAAGAGGTCGGGATTTTTTCTCGGCCTCTTTTCGACTATAGAAAAGGCTCAGCATTTAAGCTAAGCCTTTTATTTTTTATCTAGAATGTTGTTTTCCAGCATTGCGTTTTTTGCTTTTCTTCTTGTTAGAAGTTGTGATAGCTGTTGCTGGTTCAGGGGTTACATCTTTACGAGCGCCTGAAGTTTTGCTTGCTTTTGGTGGGTTCTTAGCAAATTCTTCGCGTACTTTTTTACGAAGATGTGGACGAACCATGTAGTTGATGATGAATTGTTGAAGGATCATCATGAAACCACCGACAACCCAGTAAAGTGTAACGCTGGCTGGTGAGAAGACAGAGAACATGACAATCATGAGTGGACTCATGTAAATCATCTTCTTGAGTTGTTCTCTTTGAGTCTCGTCTTCAACTCCATGTAGTGAAAGGAGTGATTGGACGTAGTAGAGAACACCTGCACAGGCGATAAGAATCCAACTTGGTGAGCCTAGAGGAATTCCTAGGTAGCTTGCTTGGGCGACTCCTTCAGTATGTTGGGCAGCAAAGTAGATAGCAGAGAAGAAAGGCATTTGAATGAGGATAGGGAAACATCCTACGCCGCCAAACATGCTGATGCCGTGCTCTTTTTGAGCAGCAAAGAGAGCTTGTTGCGCTTCTAGTTTTTCTTCTTGAGTTGTTGCTTCTTTCAGGCGAGTCTGATGTGGTTCAAGGACGTGCTTGAGAGCATTCATCTTTTCAGAGTGAAGCGTTGCCTTCCATGATTGGTAGATACCAAGTGGGAGGATAATCAAGCGGACGATAATGGTTACGATGATGATTCCAACACCGAAACCGAGTCCTTGATCATTGGCGAAGTATTTGATAGCTTCTCCCATTGGAGCACCCAAGAAATCCCAAACGGGACCAGTTGGGAGTCCTGTTGATTTATCAACTTGGACACAACCTGTTAAGACTAATAGCATAGCCACTCCCATAGCCGAGAGAGCGATTCGTTTAATTGATTTCACTGTTTTTATTCCTTCTTTAAAAATTATACCTTTCTATTCTACTGTTTTTTTGGGAAATATACAATAGTTCTAGAGACCTAATTTGCGACTTTGAAGTCTGAATAAGATGGAAAGTTACTCATTTGCACATCTAGGTAGGTTACTTTAGAGAAAGGTGTAGGGCCTTTTCGGATCTCTTGGATAAACTTGGCCATAATGGCAGAAGACTCTGCCTGGGCCAGAATCTCAACGGTTCCGTCGTCGTTATTCCAGACACGACCCGTAATGCCACCTAGTTCTAGAGCCAGACTATAGACACCCCAGCGAAAACCCACTCCTTGGACGCGACCTTGGGCGATCATTTTAACCTTTTGCATACCAAACCTCCTTGATTGTGTTATAATATTTCTATGACTATTATAACCTCTAAAGCCAATTCTATGGTGAAAAATGCCAAAAAATTACATCAAAAAAAATATCGGAAAACCTCTTACTTGATTGAGGGCTGGCACTTGTTTGAAGAAGCTGTTCAAGCAGGTGCTAAAATTGAGAAAATTTTTGCCTTGGCGGAATATGGGGAAAAACTAACTGATTATCCTCAGACCGTCTTTGTGGCCGAAGAAATCTTGCTTGATTTAGCAGATTCACAAACTCCTCAGGGCATTGTAGCCATTGTTCAAAAGGAAGAAGAGCAGTTGCCGGATTTGAGCCAAGGGAAATATCTCTTCTTAGAAGACGTGCAGGATCCTGGAAATGTTGGCACAATGATCCGAACGGCAGATGCAGCAGGTTTTTCGGGAGTCATTGTTTCAAGCAAGTCAGCAGATATTTATAGTCTCAAAACGCTTCGCTCTATGCAAGGCAGTCATTTCCATTTGCCGATTTATCGGATGCCTGTTGAAACATTTGTAGAAGAGGCTAAAAAGGGCAATTTACCAATTCTGGCAACTACTTTGTCCCAAAAATCTAAAGATTATCGTGATCTTGTTCAGCTAGAAGATTTTGTCTTAGTCATGGGGAATGAAGGTCAAGGAATCAGTCCATTCATGACAGACCAGGCAGATCAATTGGTCCACATCAGCATGAAAGGGCAGGCAGAAAGTCTCAACGTTGCCATTGCTGCAGGCATACTCATGTTTTATTTGAGTTAAAATAGTTTATTTTTGTTATAATCAGTAAAAAGATTTCATAAGGAGAAAAAGATATGAATCAAACAATTATTCAAGAACGTTCTGGCTTGAATCAATTTTATGCAAAAGTCTATGCTTTTGTAGGGATTGGGATCGCCTTATCTGCACTTGTTTCAGCCTTAATGTTAACAACCTTCCAAGATCTTCTTGTTCAGTTGATGTTTAACGCCCGCATATGGCTAATCGTAACAGGAGTAGTTGAAGTTGCTCTTGTCATTGCAGCCAGTAATATGGCTTATAAAAATAGCCCAGCAGCTCTTCCGATGTTTCTCATCTATTCAGTAGTGAACGGTTTTTCACTGAGTTTCATCGTGTCGCTCTATCTACCAGGAACGGTTCTAACGGCCTTTATTTCCAGCGCAGCTCTCTTCTTTGTCATGGCTATTATTGGAGTTGTGATTAAAAAGGACTTGAGTGGTATCGGACGTGCTTTGATTGGAGCCTTGGTAGGTCTCATCTTGGCTATGATTATTAATGTATTCTTAAACAGTGGTCTATTCGATTACATTATCAGTATTGTCATGGTTCTTGTTTTTGCAGGTTTGATTGCCTGGGATAACCAAAAGATTCGCTATGTTTATGAAGAATCAAATGGTCAAGTCGCTACAGGTTGGGCAATTTCATTGGCGCTTAGCCTCTATCTTGACTTTATTAACCTCTTCCTTAGCTTCTTGCGTATCTTTGGAAGTGACGATTAATACTTTTAGAGCTCAAATGAGCTCTTTTTTTAATTTTTACTTTTATTTTTACTGGCAAAAGGGTATAATCATCTTATTATTCAAAAGGAGAGATGTATGAAGAAAAGTTTTATCCATCAACAGGAAGAAATTTCCTTTGTAAAAAATACCTTTACCCAGTATTTGAAAGATAAATTAGAAGTTGTAGAAGTGCAAGGACCAATCTTGAGTAAGGTTGGTGATGGGATGCAGGATAACCTTTCAGGGATTGAACATCCAGTTTCTGTTAAGGTTTTGCAAATCCCAGATGAAACCTATGAAGTGGTGCATTCCCTTGCTAAGTGGAAACGCCATACCTTGGCTCGTTTTGGTTTTGGCGAGGGTGAAGGCCTCTTTGTTCACATGAAGGCCCTTCGTCCAGACGAAGACTCGCTAGATGCGACTCACTCAGTCTATGTGGACCAGTGGGACTGGGAAAAGGTCATTCCTAATGGGCAACGCAATCTAGCCTATCTCAAAGAAACAGTCGAAAAGATTTATAAGGCTATTCGTTTGACAGAGTTAGCAGTAGAAGCACGCTATGATATTGAGTCAATTTTGCCTAAGCAAATTACCTTTATCCATACAGAAGAGTTGGTAGAACGCTACCCAGACTTGACACCAAAAGAACGTGAAAATGCTATCTGTAAGGAGTTCGGTGCGGTCTTCCTAATTGGTATCGGTGGAGAATTGTCAGATGGAAAACCTCATGACGGACGTGCACCAGACTATGATGACTGGACAACTGAGTCTGAAAATGGCTATCATGGCTTGAATGGGGACATCCTTGTTTGGAATGATAATTTGGGTGCAGCCTTTGAATTGTCTTCAATGGGCATTCGTGTCGATGAAGACACTCTCCGTCGCCAAGTAGCTATCACAGGAGATGAAGACCGTTTAACTTTAGAATGGCATAAGGCTCTTCTAAATGGACTCTTCCCATTGACAATCGGTGGAGGGATCGGTCAGTCTCGTATGGCTATGTTCCTGCTTCGTAAGAAGCACATCGGTGAAGTTCAAACCAGTGTTTGGCCGCAAGAAGTGAGAGATACTTACGAAAATATTCTTTAATCAATCGAGCCGTAAGGTTCGATTTTCTTTTTTTGATAAGAATTTGGTATAATAGACGTTATGAAAATCGTATCAGGAATCTACGGTGGGCGTCTTTTAAAGACGCTGGACGGTAAAACGACAAGGCCAACATCAGACAAGGTTAGGGGCGCTATTTTCAATATGATTGGTCCCTACTTTGAAGGAGGACGTGTGCTAGATCTCTATGCTGGTAGTGGGGGGTTATCCATCGAGGCTGTCTCAAGAGGAATGTCCAGTGCCGTTCTGGTTGAGAAGGATCGCCGAGCCCAGAATATAGTCGCAGAAAATATTCGGATGACCAAGGAAACCTCTAAATTTCAATTATTGAAAATGGAATCCAATCGCGCATTGGAGCAGGTGGATGGTGTCTTTGATCTTGTTTTTTTGGACCCTCCCTATGCAAAAGAACAAATCGTGTCAGATATTGAAAAAATGGCAGAGAGAAATCTTTTTTCAGAGGATGTCATGGTGGTATGTGAGACCGATAAATCAGTAGAACTTCCAGAAGAAATCGCCTGTTTGGGTATCTGGAAGGAAAAAATATATGGGATTAGTAAGGTGACGGTTTATGTCAGATAAGATTGGGCTATTTACAGGTTCCTTTGATCCGATGACCAATGGACATTTGGATCTCATTGAGCGTGCAAGTAAGCTCTTTGATCAATTGTATGTAGGAATTTTTTATAATCCTCATAAAACAGGATTTTTGACGATAGAGAGCCGAAAGAAAACTGTTGAAAAAGCAGTAGCACATCTCAAAAATGTCCAAGTCATAGCTTCTCACGATGAATTAGTCGTTGATGTTGCTAGAAGATTAGGTGCAGAGGTCTTGGTGCGTGGCTTGCGTAATGCAACAGATCTTCAGTATGAAGCTAGTTTTGATTTTTACAACCATCAACTAGCGGGAGAAATGGAGACAATCTATCTCCACAGTCGCCCAGAGCATGTATACATCAGCTCTTCGGCTGTGAGAGAACTATTGAAATTTGATCAAGATATCAGCGGGTATGTACCAAATGCTGTCCTAGAGGAGTTAAACAATGAAGAAAAAAACTAGATGGCCCTTATATCTCATTATTGGGCTCATTATCACTTTTATCGCTTTTACGGTGCCCCTGCCATATTATATCGAGGTGCCAGGAACTTCTGAAGATATTCGAAAGGTCTTACAAGTTAATAACCAACCTGACCAAGAGGAAGGTTCCTACCAATTTGTGACGGTTGGAGTTAAGCACGCTAGACTGGTTGACTTAGTCTATGCCTGGCTAACTCCTTTCACGGACATACATAGCGCCAAAGAAATGACGGGTGGTTCGTCAGATGCAGAATTTATGAGAATCAACCAGTTTTACATGGAAACTTCGCAAAACATGGCCAAATATCAAGGTCTAAAGACGGCCGGTAAGGAAATAGAGCTCAAATATCTGGGTGTCTACGTTTTGACTGTAACAGATAACTCGACTTTCAAAGGGGTTCTCAATATTGCTGACACCGTAACAGCGGTGAATGATAAAACTTTTGAGAGCTCAAAAGAGATGGTGGACTACGTTAATTCTCAAACTCTAGGTGATCAGGTTAAGGTTACTTATGAGGAGGATGGAAAAGTTAAGACTGCTGAAGGAAAGATCATTACTCTGGAAAATGGGAAGAATGGTATCGGAATCGGCTTGATTGACCGCACAGAAGTATCTAGTGATGTGCCAATCAAGTTTTCAACTGCAGGCATTGGTGGTCCTAGTGCTGGGATGATGTTTAGTCTATCCATCTATACGCAAATTGCAGATCCCACTCTTCGAAATGGACGCATCATTGCTGGTACAGGAAGTATCGACAGAGATGGGAATGTTGGTGATATTGGTGGAATTGATAAAAAGGTTGTGGCCGCAGCTAAGAAAGGAGCAACTGTATTCTTTGCTCCTAACAATCCAGTAACTGAAGAAGCTAAAAAAGCAAATCCAAATGCCAAGAGTAATTATGACACAGCTCTCGAAGCAGCTCAAATGATTAAAACAGACATGAAAATCGTTCCAGTCAAAACGCTTCAAGATGCGATTGACTATTTGAAAAACAATCCCTAAACAGTAGGCAAATCCCTAAACTAGCGTAGAAAAAAAGAAGATGGTATAATAGGCAAATGATTCAATTGTTTTTTACCCTTAGTAGTCATATGTTTTTTGTCTACCTAGTCTTTCAGCTCTTGAAAGATTTGGTCAGATGGGATCAAATTTTGAAGGTGACAAAGGATAATGCGAAGAAGGTTCGACTCTTGGTAGTATTGTGTAGTATCGGTTTAGGATATCTGATTAGTTCCTTTTTCCTAAATCTCTACCAACTTTGGCAAGAAGCAGTTAGAACACTATTCTAAAATTGTAAGTGAAGGAAAATACTCTATGGAAAAAATTGTAGTTCAAGGTGGCGATAGTCGTTTGGTTGGAAGTGTCACCATCGAGGGTGCAAAAAATGCAGTTTTGCCACTGCTTGCAGCAACTATTTTAGCAAGTGAAGGAAAAACAGTCTTAAAAAATGTTCCTATTTTATCGGATGTTTTTACCATGAATCAGGTGGTTCGTGGATTAAATGCGAAAGTAGACTTTGATCAAGATGCACATATTGTTGAAGTTGATGCAACCGGTGATATCACAGAAGAAGCTCCCTATAAGTATGTCAGCAAGATGCGTGCTTCTATTGTAGTATTGGGGCCAATCTTGGCTCGTGTGGGACATGCTAAAGTTTCGATGCCAGGTGGCTGTACGATCGGTAGTCGTCCGATAGACCTCCACCTTAAAGGACTCGAAGCAATGGGGGCTGAGATCACCCAAACGGCTGGTTATATTGAAGCTAAGGCAGAACGCTTGCACGGAGCTCACATTTACATGGACTTCCCTAGTGTTGGAGCTACTCAAAACTTGATGATGGCAGCAACTCTTGCTAACGGCGTAACTGTCATTGAAAATGCTGCGCGTGAACCTGAGATTGTCGACTTGGCTGTTCTCCTAAATAAAATGGGTGCCAAAGTCAAGGGGGCAGGAACAGAAACTATTACCATTACTGGTGTTGAACAACTACACGGTGCAACCCACAATGTTGTGCAAGACCGTATTGAAGCAGGAACCTTCATGGTAGCAGCTGCCATTACAGGTGGAGATGTCTTGATTCTGGATGCTATCTGGGAACATAATCGCCCCTTGATTGCTAAATTACAGGAAATGGGTGTTGAAGTCATCGATGAGGACGAAGGAATTCGTATTCGTTCTCAACGTGAAAAATTAAAGGCTGTTCATGTTAAGACACTTCCACATCCAGGATTTCCGACAGATATGCAAGCGCAGTTCACTGCTCTAATGACCGTTGCTCAAGGTGAGTCAACTATGGTAGAAACTGTATTTGAGAATCGATTCCAACATTTAGAGGAAATGCGTCGTATGGGCTTGCACTCTGAAATCATCCGTGATACAGCCCGTATCGTCGGAGGACAGCCTCTCCAAGGGGCAGAAGTTCTATCGACAGACTTACGTGCCAGTGCAGCCTTGATTTTGACAGGTTTGATAGCTGAAGGCGAAACAGTTGTAGGAAAGCTTGTCCATTTAGATAGAGGTTACTACCGTTTTCATGAAAAATTAGCCCAGTTAGGAGCTAAGATTGAACGGGTAAGTGTGGAAGCTGATGAAGATGAATAAACGATCCAAATATGTCTTACGTCGCTTTGTCCTAGTAATTGTAGTATTACTACTAGGATTCCTAGCTCTTGCTATTGGTTTGATGATTGGCTATGGTATTCTAGGAAAAGGTCAAGATCCTTGGGCTATTTTAGCACCAGCAAAATGGCAAGAACTCATCGCAAAATTTACAGGAAAATAGAGAGTGGGACAGAAATCGGTAATTCGTTAGAATTCGATTTCGTCGTCCCACCTCCGCACAGTTGAATAGGGTTGTAAAAGCTGATGAAATCAGCGTAGTAGAGCCCACTCAACCACTGCGTCTTGCTCGATAATCCAAAGACAATTGAGAGGCTAGGACTTTTGTCTCAGCCTTTTTTTCTAGGAAGTGAATGTAATACTCAATGAAAATCAAAGAGCAAACTAGGAAGAGAACCGCAGGTTGCTCAAAACACCGTTTTGAGGTTGTGGATAGAACTGACGAAGTCAGCTCAAAATACTATTTTGAGATTGCAGATGGAAGCTGACATGGTTTGAAGAGATTTTCGCAGAGTACAAGGAGAAAATATGAATAAAAAAACAAGGCAGGCCCTAATTGGTCTCTTGCTCTTTTTGCTCTTGTCAGCAGGAAGCTACTATATTAAACAAATGCAGTCTTCCAACACTGCACCACAAACACAAGTAAAACAAAAATCACAGTCGTCTGATACTCCAAGTCAAGAACTGGCTGAAAGTGTATTGACCGATTCAGTTAAAAAACAAATTAAGGGTTCTCTTGAATGGAATGGAGCAGGAGCCTTTATCGTCAATGGTAATAAGACAAATTTGGATGCAAAGGTTTCAAGCAAACCCTATGCGGATAACAAGACAAAAATTGTAGGAGGAGAGACAGTTCCCACAGTAGCGAATGCAATCATGTCAAAAGCGACCAGACAGTACAAGGACCGTGAAGAAACTGGCAATGGTTCAACATCTTGGACGCCTGCGGGTTGGCATCAGGTTAAGAATCTAAAGGGAAGTTACAACCATGCGGTCGATAGAGGGCATTTGTTGGGCTATGCCTTAATCGGTGGTTTAGATGGCTTTGATGCTTCTACTAGCAATCCTAAAAACATTGCCGTACAGACAGCTTGGGCCAACCAAGCGCGTGCAGAAGATTCGACAGGTCAAAACTACTATGAGAGCTTGGTTCGAAAAGCCCTAGATCAGAATAAACGAGTGCGTTACCGTGTGACGTTGCTCTATGCGACTGAGGAAGACTTGGTGCCATCCGCATCGCAGATTGAAGCTAAGTCCTCTGACGGAGAATTGGAGTTTAATGTCGTTATTCCAAATGTCCAAAAGGGAATTCAGTTAGATTACCGAACAGGTGAGGTCACAGTCACAAAAGCTAACTAATTGTTCAAGAGGTTGAGAGGAAATCCCAACCTCATTTTTTATTACTCATGAACTGTTGACACGATTGCTTGTATTTTCCTCTTTTCAGATTTTAAAGAGCATTTTTGAAGATTTACAAGGCTTGAACTAGGTTGTCAGGACTTGGATTGCAGCTCTCTATTCAGCGAACCTTTATCATAGAAATTGAAAATTAATGTGTAGAAATTGGAAAATATGGTATAATAGTTTCAATTATACTTTTTAGGAGAAGGAAAATGGAAGACCCGAGCAGTCAGGATTTGTTACTGCAATTTGTTTTATTAGTTGTTTTGACCTTTTTAAATGCCTTTTTCTCTGCAACAGAAATGGCCATGGTTTCACTTAGTCGTTCACGTGTTGAGCAAAAAGCTGAGGAGGGGGATAAACGCTATATCCGTTTACTAAAGGTACTTGAAAACCCGAATCACTTTTTATCAACCATTCAAGTTGGTATCACCTTAATCACGATCTTGTCAGGGGCTAAACTAGCAGATTCACTAGGTGAATTAATCGCCTCTTGGATGGGAAATAGCGAGACTGCCTATGCGGTAGCTAGCTTCTTATCATTAGCTTTCTTGACCTATATTTCTATTGTTTTTGGTGAGCTTTATCCTAAGCGAATTGCTCTAAATCTTAAGGATGCCTTGGCTATCAGAACAGTACCGTTTATTATTGCTCTTGGTAAGATTGTGAGTCCCTTCGTTTGGATGCTCTCAGCATCAACTAATCTCTTGAGTCAATTGACACCGATGACATTTGACGATGCAGATGAAAAAATGACTCGTGATGAGATTGAGTACATGTTGTCTAAGAGTGAAGAAACCTTGGATGCTGATGAAATCGAAATGTTACAAGGTATTTTCTCGCTAGACGAGCTCATGGCACGTGAAGTCATGGTTCCTCGAACGGATGCCTTCATGGTTGATATTCAAGATGATACTCAAACCATTATCGAAAGCATCTTAAAACAAAACTTTTCTCGTATTCCTGTCTATGATGATGACAAGGATAACGTGATTGGTTTGATTCATACCAAGAGTCTGCTAAAAGCAGGGTTTACCGATGGTTTTGACAATATCGTATTGAGAAAGATTTTGCAGGAACCGCTCTTTGTACCTGAAACTATTTTTGTGGATGATTTATTAAAAGAGTTGAGAAATTCCCAAAGACAGATGGCTATCCTACTGGATGAGTATGGAGGTATGGCTGGTCTAGTTACGCTAGAGGATCTCCTTGAGGAGATTGTCGGTGAGATTGATGATGAAACTGACCGAGCTGAAGTCTATGTTCATACAATTGGCGAAGATACCTATATCGTCCAAGGGACAATGAATTTAAATGACTTTAATGACTACTTTGATGTTGAACTTGAAAGTGATGATGTAGATACGATCGCTGGTTACTATTTGACTGGCGTGGGAACTATTCCAACATCAGAAAAACTTAGCTATGAGTTAGAAAGTAGCAATAAGCATATCACTCTAACCAATGATAAGGTCAAAAATGGACGTGTAACCAAGCTTAAGGTTCAAATCCAAGAACTCGAATCAGAAGAAGAAACAGAATAAAACAAAAGCTTTATCAGAGTAGAACTGATAAAGCTTTTCTAGTAGTAAAAAAGAAAAGACTCCTGTGGGAGTCTTCGATAATATAGAGGCGGTAGACGGATTTGAACCGACGATCAAGCTTTTGCAGAGCCGTGCCTTACCACTTGGCTATACCGCCTTAACTTTTATTATTATACCTTTTAAATTAAATCTCGTCAATAGTTTCTTTTCTGAAAATGTAAGTTTTCCTGCTTTCAAAAGGCATGCGACAAAATATTCTGAAAATTCGTTTACTTTTGAGAGGGATTATGGTATAATCAACAGTATCTCATTAATTTTAATAGAGGAGTTAACTAAACATGAAAAAAAGTCGGATTCTTGCAGTAGCGGGAGTGTCCTTGCTTGCGGCAGGAGTGCTTGCTGCATGTTCAAATACGAATTCAAATGCAGGTTCAAGCAATGCAAAATTAGCATCAGATTATAAATACGTTTATTCAGTTGATCCAGAAACATTGGATTATGTTGTTAACAACGTTGATTCTACTTCTTTTGTAACTACAAATGCAGTAGATGGTTTACTTGCTAATGATAAATATGGCAACCTCGTACCATCGATTGCTGAATCATGGACAGTTTCACAAGATGGTTTGACTTACACTTATAAAATCCGTAAGGATGCTAAGTGGGTTACTGCTGAAGGAGAAGAATACGCTCCAGTTAAAGCCCAAGACTTTGTGACAGGGTTGAAACACGCGGTAGAAGGAAAATCAAAAGGGCTGTCTGTTATTAGTTCTTCAATTAAAGGACTCAGCGCTTACATTAACGGTGAAACAAACGACTTTTCAACTGTTGGGGTAAAAGCAGTTGACGATAACACTCTGGAATACACCTTGAATCAGCCAGAGACTTTCTGGAATGATAAAACAACAAATGGCGTGATGATGCCAATCAACGAAGATTTCCTTAAATCTAAAGGGGAAGGCTTTGGTGCACCTACAGATCCATCTTCTATTTTGTATAATGGACCATTTGTTTTGAAAGCAATCACAGCTAAGTCTTCAATCGAAATGGCTAAGAATGATGCTTATTGGGATAAAGATGCAGTTAAAATTCAAAACATTAAATTTACATTCTGGGATGGGAAAGACCAAGATGTTGTTGCTAAAGGATTCTCAGAAGGACAATACAGTAAAGCTCGTATTTATCCTACTAGCTCAACATACGAGAAATATGCGTCTGAGTTCAAAGACAACATCTACTTTAGCGAACCAGGATCAGCTATCGCTACTGTCAGTGTGAACTATGGCCGTTCAACTTATAACCATACTTCAAAAACAACAGATAGTCAAAAAGAATCTACAAGAAAAGCCTTGCTAAATAAAGAATTCCGTCAAGCCCTAAACTTTGCGGTAGATCGTAATTCTTACTCAGCACAGACAAATGGCACAGAAGGAGCTGCAGTTGCAATCCGTAATACTTTCACACCATATAATCTTCCAGTTGGTGACAAACAATTTGGTGAACTTGTAGAAGAAAGTCTTTCGAAGACAAACTCAGGCACATGGTCAAACATTTCACTTGCTGATTCGCAAAATGGTCTCTACAATGAAGAAAAAGCTAAAGCAGCCTTTGCAAAAGCAAAAGAAAGCTTGAAAGCTGAAGGGGTAGAATTCCCAATCCACTTGGATGCTCTAACAATCCAAGAATCTACAGCTGTTGTAAACCGTGTTCAATCACTTAAACAATCTATTGAAAACGTACTTGGATCAGACAATGTTGTAATCGATCTTCAACAAATGACTCAAGCAGAAGCATTACCACTTTCATTCAGTGCTCCAACAGCGAAAGAACAAGACTGGGATATTCATACTTTGACTGGATGGAATCCAGATTATCAGGATCCATCAACTTTCTTAGACCAGTACACGATTAAAGGCGGAAATACTCGCTTGCTTATGGGTATTGACAAAGATACTGACGCATCAGTTATCCAAAAACTTGGTTTGTCTGACTATGAAAAATTAGTTGATGAAGCAAATAAAGAAAATCAAGACGTTCAAAAACGCTACGAAAAATATGCCCTTGCTCAAGCTTGGTTAACAGACAACGGTTTGACAATTCCTGTAATGGCAGGTCCAAAAGAAACCGCTGTATCATTTGTATCTAAAGTTATTCCATTTACTTCTTCTTACTCCGCTGCGGGTCTTAAAGGAGAAAACTCAGGTTACTTGAAGTACACTGAGGTTGGTGAAAAACCTATTACAAAAGAAGAATACCAAAAAGCTCGTGAAAAATGGCTCAAAGAAAAAGCTGAATCAAACGAAAAAGCTCAAAAAGAATTAGCGAGTCATGTGAAATAAATAATGCTCATCAGAACTTTCTCTCCTAAAGGAGAAGGTTCTTTTGGGATTTTAAAGGAAATAATATGAAAAAATATGTTTTTATGCGTATCTTGCGGTCGTTGGTTTCTATTTTCTTAGTAACGACCTTGATTTACACAATCATCTATACGATGGTTCCACGGAAGTTGATCTTCAAACAAGATACTAACTACAATAAAATTGCAACAACGGCTGATAAACGTGATAACTATGAAAATACCGTCTTTGAGCGTATGGGTTATATCGAATATTATGATACGAAAGAGTTGCAGGAAAAAGCTAGTAGCATTGACTCTTCTGTTACAGTAGATGCAAATGATACAAATAAAGCAATCTATGAAAAATATATCCAACAACTTGGGAATGGTTGGACTCTAGGTGAGTTTACAGAGAGTGGACAATTCTACGCTACACGTGAAATTCCTATTTTTGAGCGTGTGTTCAAATTCTATGCAAACTTGCTTGATATTGACCATACAAACAAGATCCAAGACCCTGAGAATCCTAACTTAGAGCGTTATTTACGCTTTGAGAATGATCCTGCTATCGGTTGGTCTCTTGTGGGTTCAGGTACTAAACACAAATACCTCTTGTACTTCAATAGTCAGTTCCCATTTGTTCACCAAAACTTTGTCAACTTGAACCTAGGAGATTCTTATCCAACTTATGCCAATACTCCTGTTCTTCAAGTTATTACACAAGGACAAGGACAAACGAAGACTTCTGAAGTTCAATTCCCAACTGGTAAGAAAACATCATCAGTTAACATTTACTCAAGAACTTATAAATCTCCGAGTCAAGCAGATGCTCGTGAAGTAGCCAACTACGGTAAAGATGATCCATATACGGCTACTGAAAGCAACTATCAGTACCCATCTATGATTGCAAGTTCTGCTATCACTGGTTTGATCGGTCTTGCGATTTCATATGCGATTGCAGTTCCTCTTGGTTCAGCAATGGCTCGTTTCAAGAATACTTGGATTGACAGCCTATCTACAGGTACTTTGACCTTCTTGATGGCCCTCCCAACGATTGCTCTAGTTTATATCATTCGTTTGATTGGTTCTTCTATCGGATTCCCAGACTCATTCCCAATCTTGGGTGCTGGCGATTGGCGATCTTATGTCCTTCCATCAGTCATTCTTGGTTTACTTGGAGCACCTGGTCTAGCTATCTGGATTCGTCGTTACATGATTGACTTACAATCTCAAGACTTTGTCCGTTTTGCTCGAGCTAAAGGTTTGTCTGAAAAAGAAATTTCTAACAAACACATCTTTAAAAACGCTATGGTACCACTCGTTTCTGGTATCCCAGGTTCAATTATTGGTGTTATTGGTGGAGCAACTCTTACTGAAACAGTCTTTGCCTTCCCAGGTATGGGTAAAATGTTGATTGACTCTGTAAAAGCATCAAACAACAATATGGTAGTTGGTCTGGTCTTCATCTTTACATGTGTTTCAATTTTCTCTTATTTGATTGGAGATATTTGGATGACTATTATTGACCCACGTATTAAATTGACAGAGAAAGGAGGCAAATAATGTCTACGATTAGTAATGATAAATTTCAATTTGTAAAACGAGATGATTTTGCCTCTGAAGCAATTGATGCTCCTGCCTACTCATATTGGGGTTCTGTTTTTAGACAGTTTTTGAAGAAAAAATCAACAATCATCATGCTTGGTATTTTGATTTCCATCGTATTGATGAGTTTCATCTATCCAATGTTTTCTGATTTTGACTTCAATGATGTAAGTAAGGTAAATGACTTTAGCGCTCGTTACATTAAGCCAAATGCTGAACATTGGTTTGGTACAGATAGTAATGGTAAATCTCTCTTTGACGGTGTCTGGTTTGGAGCACGTAACTCTATCTTGATTTCCGTAATTGCGACCTTTATCAACGTTGTTATTGGTGTTATTGTCGGCGGAATCTGGGGTATTTCAAAATCAGTTGACCGTATCATGATGGAAGTTTATAACGTTATCAATAACATCCCTTCACTTTTGATCGTTATTGTTTTGACTTACTCTATCGGTGCAGGTTTCTGGAACTTGATTTTTGCCATGAGTGTAACTACTTGGATTGGTATTGCTTATATGATTCGTATCCAAATCATGCGTTACCGTGATTTGGAGTACAACCTTGCTTCTCGTACACTGGGAACACCAACTCATAAGATTGTTATTAAAAATATCATGCCTCAATTGGTTTCTGTTATTGTTACAACTACATCACAAATGCTTCCTGCATTTATCTCATATGAAGCCTTCCTGTCATTCTTTGGACTCGGCTTGCCAATCACGGTACCAAGTTTGGGACGTTTGATTTCAGATTATTCTCAGAACGTAACAACCAATGCTTACCTCTTCTGGATTCCATTGACAACTTTGGTCTTGGTATCCTTGTCACTGTTCGTAGTTGGTCAGAACCTAGCGGATGCTAGTGATCCACGTACACATAGATAGGAGTAGACATGATAAAAGGAAAAAATGTAATTTTGACTGCTCAAGATATTGTCGTGGAATTTGATGTTCGTGACAAGATTTTGACAGCTATTCGAGGTGTCTCCATCGATTTGATTGAGGGAGAGGTCCTTGCGTTAGTTGGGGAGTCAGGTTCAGGTAAATCAGTTTTGACAAAAACATTCACAGGAATGTTGGAAGAAAATGGTCGTATTGCACAAGGTAGTATTAATTACCGTGGACAAGATTTGACAACCTTATCTTCTCATAAAGAATGGGAAAGTATTCGTGGTGCAAAGATTGCAACTATCTTCCAAGATCCGATGACCAGTCTTGACCCTATCAAGACAATCGGAAGTCAAATCACAGAAGTTATTATTAAACACCAAGGCAAGACAGCTCAAGAAGCTAAAGAGATGGCTATCGACTATATGAACAAGGTTGGTATCCCGGATGCTGAGAGACGTTTTGATGAATACCCATTCCAGTATTCTGGAGGAATGCGTCAACGTATCGTTATCGCGATTGCTCTTGCTTGTCGTCCAGACATTCTTATCTGTGATGAGCCTACAACAGCTCTTGATGTGACCATTCAAGCACAGATCATTGACTTGTTGAAATCACTTCAACACGAATACCACTTTACAACAATCTTCATCACTCACGACCTAGGTGTCGTAGCAAGTATCGCTGATAAAGTTGCAGTTATGTATGCTGGTGAAATCGTCGAGTATGGTACTGTTGAAGAAATCTTCTACGACCCACGTCACCCATATACATGGAGCCTCTTGTCAAGCTTGCCTCAACTTGCGGATGACAAAGGTGAATTGTACTCAATCCCTGGAACACCCCCATCGCTCTATACTGAATTGAAGGGAGATGCTTTTGCTCTTCGTTCAGACTATGCGATGAAGATTGATTTCGAAGAAAAAGCACCTCAGTTTGCAGTATCAGATACTCATTGGGCGAAAACATGGTTGCTTCATGAACAGGCTCCAAAAGTTTCAAAACCAGCAGTGATTGAAGACTTACACGATAAAATTCGTGAAAAGATGGGCTTTGCTCATCTTGAGGACTAGGAGGAAGGAAATGTCTGAAAAATTAGTAGAAATTAAAGACTTAGAAATTTCCTTCGGTGAAGGAAGCAAAAAGTTTGTCGCTGTTAAAAATGCGAACTTCTTTATCAACAAAGGAGAAACTTTCTCACTTGTTGGAGAGTCTGGTAGTGGTAAGACAACAATTGGTCGTGCTATCATCGGTCTTAATGATACCAGCAAAGGTGATATCATCTTTGAAGGTCAAAAAATTAATGGTAAAAAATCACGTGAACAAGCTTCGGAATTAATCCGTCGTATCCAAATGATTTTCCAAGACCCTGCTGCAAGTTTGAATGAACGTGCAACGGTTGACTATATCATTTCTGAAGGTCTTTATAACCACCATTTATTTAAAGATGAAGAAGAAAGAAAAGAAAAAGTTCAAAATATCATTCGTGAAGTGGGACTTTTGGCTGAACACTTGACACGTTACCCACATGAGTTTTCAGGTGGACAACGTCAACGTATCGGGATTGCCCGTGCCTTGGTTATGCAACCTGACTTCGTTATTGCGGATGAGCCGATTTCAGCCTTGGACGTTTCAGTACGTGCCCAAGTTTTGAACTTGCTCAAGAAATTCCAAAAGGAATTAGGCTTGACTTATCTCTTTATTGCCCACGATTTGTCAGTAGTTCGTTTCATCTCTGATCGTATCGCGGTAATTTATAAGGGTGTCATTGTTGAAGTGGCTGAGACTGAAGAATTGTTTAACAATCCAGTTCATCCATACACGCAAGCACTTCTATCAGCTGTTCCTATTCCAGACCCAATCTTGGAACGTAAAAAAGTTTTGAAAGTCTATGATCCAGATCAACATGACTATGAAACTGATAAGCCTTCTATGGTAGAAATTCGTCCAGGTCACTATGTTTGGGCAAACCAAGCAGAGTTGGAACGCTATAAAAAAGATTTGAAATAAGAAAGAGTTTTGTAATCTTGGTAGAAAAATTCTATTAAGGTTATGAAGCTTTTTTATTTTTGTAAAAGAACATTAGATTAAAGATAGACAACTATATACCCGAAAACATGCTAATACTCAATGAAAATCAAAGAGCAAACTAGGAAGCTAGTCGCAGGTTGCTCAAAGCACGGCTTTGAGGTTGCAGATAAAGCTGACCTAGTTTGGATTTGAGTATAAGCCTAGTCTTCAATGACTCTTGGATGAGAGACCAAAGAAGCTGTTATTCTTTGAAAGTGTATTGAATTTATACAGAATGGAATGGATAAAACTACTTTCAGATAAGCTTTTATGAATCTTCAAAATTAAAATCACTTTCTATTTAAAATATCAGTCTTGCATTGCCTTCCTTTATGTGCTAGAGTTATGGTAACGGTTACAAAATTAAGGAGGGTTTTATGAGAAATCCAGCACTAATAGAAGAAATGAAAACTTACAGAGGGCGAGATGAAGTTCCGCAAGACTTTGACGATTTTTGGGATGGAGAGATTGAGAAGGTTTCGGTCTTGCCAGATTACCAATTAGAGGAACGTGATTTTCGTATTCCAAATGTGAAGTGTTATGAACTCACCTTTAAGGGCACTCGGGAAGGCCTTGTTTATGCACGCGTGGTCTTACCAAAATCAGAAAAGAAAGTACCAGTTATTTTTCACTTCCATGGCTATATGGGACGTTGTTGGGATTGGACAGATATGTTGGCCTTTACAGTCGCTGGTTATGGTGTCGTATCTATGGATGTCCGTGGTCAGTCTGGTTACTCACAAGATGGGTTACGCTCGCCTCTTGGAAATACAGTTAAGGGCCAAATCATCCGTGGTGCAGTAGAAGGAAAAGAGCAACTCTTCTATAAGGATGTTTATCTTGATATTTATCAATTAGTTGAGATTGTAGCTAGCTTCCCACAAGTGGATGAAGGCCAATTAGCAAGCTATGGAGCTTCTCAAGGAGGAGCGCTAGCTCTGGTGGCTGCGGGGCTCAATCCACGTATCAAGCGTACAGTTGCTATTTATCCATTCTTATCAGATTTTAGACGAGTACTTGAGATTGGGAATACCAGCGAAGCCTATGATGAGCTCTTTCGTTACTTTAAGTTCCATGATCCATTCCATGAGACAGAAGAGCAGATTATGGAGACACTCGCCTATATCGATGTAAAAAATCTTGCCCATCGCATTAAGGGGGAAGTTCGAATGATTACTGGGCTTGATGACGATGTTTGCTATCCAATCACTCAGTTTGCTATTTACAACCGTCTGACTTGTGAAAAGAGTTATCGTATCATGCCTGAATACGCTCATGAGGCCATGAATGTTCATGTCAATGATCAAGTTTACAATTGGTTGTGTGGTAGTGAGATCCCCTTTACCTATCTTGGTCACTAAAAATTGAAAAAAAGCTCTGTAGTTTCGAATGAACTACAGGCTTTTCTTTATGTGACCCAGATAATGAGAAAGTAGTTTCAGGTAGTTTGAAACTTCTAAATATCTTTGAAAGTAAAATCTATTATAGATTATGAAGTCTAAAATTTAGAATATTTATTATATAATATGATTAAGATAAAAAGTGAAAGGAGTATAGCTAGTTGCGAATCTTTTAACTTGGAATTTATAAAAGCGCAACAGCATTTCATTACAAAGAATGGAAATTCCATTCAATAATACAGTTTCTTATTTGCATCTAGTCTGAGTGGCTAAAAATTTTAAGCAAAAAAGAAAGCGCTTTATTTATTAAAAATAACGGAAGGGAACACATGAATCAGAGAGATTTTGATAGAAAACAGAGATATGGAATTCGGAAATTTGCAGTTGGAGCAGCTTCAGTAGTGATTGGAGCCGTTGTTTTTGGTGCTGCACCGGCTTTGGCTCAAGAGGCACCATCAACGAATGGTGAAACAGCGGGGCAATCTTTGCCAGAATTGCCTAAGGAAGTAGAGACAGGAAATCTAGCTAATTTAGATAAGGAGCTTGCAGGCCAAGTAACCACAGTAAATAATAGTGGAACAGAAGTGAGACGTGAAGAGTTGCAAGCAAACCCAGGGTCTGAAAAACCAACCGGAACAGAAGCATCAAACGAAACTCCAGCTACAGAGAGTGAAGACGAGGAAGTTGGAAACATTCCCCGTGACTTTTATGCAAGAGAGTTGGAAAATGCCAATACTGTTATAGAGAAAGAAGATGTTGAAACCAATCCTTCAAACGGTCAAAGAGTTGACATGAAGGAGGAGCTCGACAAGCTTAAAAAACTTCAAAATGCGACCATTCATATGGAGTTTAAGCCAGATGCATCTGCTCCACGTTTTTACAACCTCTTCTCAGTCTCTAGTGATACCAAAGTAAATGAGTATTTCACTATGGCCATCCTTGATAACACAGCTATCGTTGAAGGTCGTGATGCAAATGGAAACCAATTCTATGGTGATTATAAAACTGCTCCTTTGAAGATTAAGCCAGGTGAGTGGAACTCTGTAACCTTTACAGTTGAAAGACCAAATGCTGACCAACCAAAAGGTCAGGTTCGCGTCTATGTAAATGGTGTCTTGTCGCGCACAAGTCCTCAGTCTGGTCGCTTCATCCAAGACATGCCAGATGTCAACCATGTACAAATCGGTACAACAAAACGCACAGGCAAAAACTTCTGGGGTGCTAATCTTAAAGTCCGTAATCTAACTGTTTATGACCGTGCTCTTTCTCAAGAAGAAGTTAAAAAACGTAGCCAACTTTTTGAAAGAGGAGAGTTGGAGAAGAAACTTCCTGAAGGAGCAGAAGTTACTGATAAACTGGATGTTTTTGAAGGTGGTGAGAACCGCAAGCCAAATAAAGATGGTATCGCAAGCTACCGTATTCCTGCCCTGCTGAAAACTGATAAAGGAACCTTGATTGCTGGTGCAGATGAGAGACGCTTGCATCACTCTGACTGGGGCGATATCGGTATGGTTGTTCGTCGTAGTGATGATAAGGGCAAAACGTGGGGTGATAGAATTGTCATCTCAAATCCTCGGGACAATGAGAATGCCAGAAGAGCTCATGCGGGATCACCAGTCAACATTGACATGACCCTAGTCCAAGATCCGAAAACTAAGCGAATCTTCTCTATTTTTGATATGTTCGTAGAAGGTGAAGCGGTAAGAGATTTACCAGGAAAAGCACCACAAGCCTATGAGCAAATTGGAGATAAGGTTTATCAGGTTCTATACAAAAAAGGTGAAGCGGGACGTTATACAATACGTGAAAATGGTGAAGTCTTTGACCCTGAAAATAGAAAGACAGAATATCGTGTTGTAGTTGATCCTAAGCAACCAGCCTATAGTGATAAGGGTGATCTTTACAAGGGTGAAGAACTGATTGGTAATGTCTACTTCGATTATAGCGACAAGAATATCTTTAGAGTTTCAAACACCAACTATCTCTGGATGTCTTATAGTGATGACGATGGTAAAACTTGGTCTGCACCAAAAGATATTACATACGGAATTCGTAAGGACTGGATGCACTTCTTAGGTACTGGACCTGGTACAGGTATTGCCTTACATTCAGGACCTCATAAAGGTCGTCTGGTTATCCCTGCCTACACTACAAATAACGTATCCTACCTAAGTGGTTCTCAGTCTTCACGCGTCATTTACTCAGATGACCATGGTGAAACTTGGCACGCTGGTGAAGCGGTCAATGATAACCGTCCAGTAGGTAACCAAACAATTCATTCTTCAACTATGAATAATCCAGGTGCTCAAAATACTGAGTCAACTGTTGTTCAGTTGAATAATGGGGATCTCAAACTCTTCATGCGTGGATTGACAGGGGATTTGCAAGTTGCAACAAGTAAAGATGGCGGAGCGACTTGGGAAAAAGATGTAAAACGCTATTCAGATGTCCAAGACGTCTACGTTCAAATGTCTGCCATTCATACGGTGCAAGATGGTAAGGAATATATCATCCTCAGTAATGCAGGTGGGCCAGGACGTTACAATGGTTTGGTACACTTGGCACGTGTGGAAGCTAATGGAGACCTAACTTGGCTCAAACATAATCCAATTCAAAGTGGTAAATTTGCTTATAACTCCTTGCAAGATCTTGGAAATGGTGAATTTGGCTTACTTTATGAGCATGCAACTGCCACTCAAAATGAATACACCTTATCTTATAAGAAATTCAACTGGGATTTCTTAAGCAAGGATAGAATTGCTCCAACAAAAGCAACTGTGAAAAATGCTGTGGAGATGAGCAAAAATGTCATTGCTCTAGAATTTGATTCTGAAGTATTGGTGAATCAACCACCAGTTCTTAAATTGGCAAATGGGAACTTTGCGACTTTCTTGACGCAATACGATACAAAAACATTGCTTTTCGCAGTTAACAAGGAAGATATTGGTCAAGAAATTACAGAAATCATTGATGGTGCAATTGAGAGCATGCATAATTTGCCTGTAAGTCTTGAAGGTGCAGGAGTCCCTGGTGGTAAAAATGGAGCAAAAGCAGAAATCCATGAAGTCCCAGAATTTACAGGTGCAGTCAATGGTGAAGAAGGTGCAGTTCATGAGGCTCCAGCCTTTGATGGTGGTGTCAACGGTGAGGAAGCCGCTGTTCATAATGTGCCAGCCTTTGAAGGTGGTGTGAACGGCGAAGAAGCCGCTGTTCATGAAGTTTCAGAAATAGAGGTTGAAGAAAATCCACCAGGAACTATTAACGAAGTTCCGGAATTTGAAGGTGGCGTCAACGGTGAGGAAGCCGCTGTTCATAATGTGCCAGCCTTTGAAGGTGGTGTGAACGGTGAGGAAGCCGCGGTCCATGAAGTTCCAGAGGGTAGTCTAGTAGAAAGCTCAAAAGGAGAGTCTGTCATTCATGACGTTCCAGCTTTTGAAGGTGGTGTCAATGGTGAGGAAGCAACTACATCAGAAGTCCCAGAATTTGAGGGTGGCGTCAATGCAGTAGAATCCGCTAAGTTAGATTCTCCAGAATACACAGGTGGTGTCAATGCAGTGGAATCCGCTAAGTTAGAGGTGCCAGAATATACAGGTGGTGTGAATGCGTAGAATCTGCTAAGTTAGAGTCCAGATATACAGGTGGTGTCAATGCGTGAATCGCTAAGTTAGAAGTTCCAGAGTACACAGGTGGCGTCAATGCAGTAGAGGCCGCTCAGTTAGAGGTGCCAGAATATACAGTCGGTGTTAATGGTCTAGAATCTGCGAGTACAGAAGTTCCAGCCTATGTAGGTGGTGCAAACAGTGCTGAAGCTGCTATCCATGAGGTCTCAGAGTATAAGGGAGAACAGTCAATTGTAGTTCAAGCTATGGCACAAGATAAAACTTATCAAGCCCCTGCTGCTCGTCAGCAACTTCTTCCTGAAACAGGAAGTGAAGCTGTTGCTCCTCTTGCATCTCTAGGACTTGTAGGCATGCTCCTAGGTATGTTTGCCATGGGCAAGAAAAAAGAAGATCAATGAAATAGTTAAAATCAACGAAATTCATAGAGAAATTTGATCTTATATTAGAAAGGGTCGTGACTAGAACTAGTTACGGCCTTTTTGATCTAGATAAATCAGGAGTCAAATAGTTAATACTCTTCGAAAATCTCTTCAAACCACGTCAGCTTCGCCTTACCGTATATGTGTTACTGACTTCGTCAGTTCTATCCACAACCTCAAAACTGTGTTTTGAGCAGCCTGCGGCTAGCTTCCTAGTTTGCTCTTTGATTTTCATTGAGTATAAGTTTGAGATAAAGTTCATTAAAAAAACGATTCAACCGAATGAAGCAATTTTCTGTTTGAAAAAATCCAAAGTACCCGAAAGTAGTTTCAAATGTCTGAGTTTATGTTTCGAAAACTGAAAGTGAAATCTGTTCTATATTCATCTATCTTAAAATAGGGAAATTTATTATATAATGAGAATAAGATAAAATTTGAAAGGAGTAGGAGACTCTAGTTAACGATGGGTCGTTAAGTGAGAGAAAATTTGAAAGAGCGAGTGTAACCATTCGTGAAAAAGTAATTTTTGTCATTTAGTCAGATGGCTAAAAATTTTAAGCAAAAAAGAAAGCGCTTTATTTTTAAAAATGAAAGGAAGAAAGATGAAGCATAATCAGTTGGAGAGAAAACAACGATACGGAATTCGCAAATTTACAGTAGGAGCCGCTTCAGTAGTGATTGGAGCAGTTGTTTTTGGTGCATCGCCGGTATTAGCACAAGAAGCAACAACTACCAATAAGGAGACGACAGAACTAGGAGTAGAGAAGGAACAGGCAGAAAAAGCAGTAGATACTGAAAAGAGTGCGACAGAGTCTAATGGGGTAGATACAGTCACACATGCATCTACAGAAGCACATACTGGAACAGAGACAACTGCAACGGCAGAAACAACTGCAACAGCAGAAACGGCAGAAGCAACTAGAGAAACCGAAAAAGATCCAGCTGCGCTTCCACGTGATTACTATGCTAGAGAGTTGGAAAATGTCAATACTGTTCTTGAAAAGGAAGATGTAGAGACTAATGCTGCAAATAGCAATAGAATTGATCTGACAGAGCAATTGGAAAAACTGAAACAGCTTCAAAATGCGACCATTCATATGGAGTTCAAACCAGATGCTTCTGCACCAGCATTTTACAACCTTTTCTCAGTCTCAAGTGATAAGGTTCGAAATGAATATTTCACCATGGCTGTTTACAACAATGTTGCCTTGATTGAGGGCCGCGATCAAAACGGCGATCAATTTTATGATAGATACACAGACGCACCATTAACTGTCAAACCAGGTCAGTGGAACTCAGTAACCTTTACAGTTGAAAGACCAAGTGCAGATTCTCCAGATGGGCAAGTTCGTCTCTATGTAAACGGAGTTTTGTCACGAACAAGTAAGAAATCAGGACGCTTTATCAAAGATATGCCTGATGTGAATCATATGCAAATTGGTTCCACAAATCGTGCAGGAAGTATGGTTTGGGGGGCAGGTTTACAAGTTCGTAATCTAACTGTTTACGATCGTGCCTTGAGTCCAGAAGAAGTTCAAAATCGTAGCTACCTCTTTGAAAGATCCGAATTAGAGAAAAAGCTTCCAGAAGGAGCTGAGATAACAGATAAAAAGGATGTTTTTGAAGCTGGTAAAAATGGGCAGTCAAATCCAGATGGTATTAATAGTTATCGTATTCCAGCCCTTCTTAAGACTGACAAGGGAACTTTGATTGCTGGAGCTGATGAACGTCGTTTGCACCACTATGACTGGGGCGATATCGGTATGGTCGTCAAACGAAGTGAAGATCATGGTCAAACATGGGGTGATCGTATCACACTTACGAATCTACGTGACAATCCAAAAGCTACTGATCCATCTGTTGGTTCACCAGTAAATATCGATATGGTTTTAGCCCAAGATACTGAAACCAAACGAATCTTTTCAGTCTATGATATGTTCCCAGAAGGAAAAGGTATCTTTGGGATGTCAGCTGAAAAAGAGGAAGCTTATAAAGAAATTGATGGGAAAACCTACCAAATTCTTTATCGTGAAGGAGAAAATGGAGCCTATACCATTCGTGAAAATGGTGTTGTCTACACACCAGATGGTCAGGCAACGGATTACCGTGTTGTTGTAAATCCTGTCAAGCCGGCTTATAGCGATAAAGGTGATCTTTATCAGGGTGAGCAACTGCTAGGAAATATCTACTTTACAAGCAATAAAACCTCTCCATTTAGAATTGCTAAAGACAGCTACCTGTGGATGTCTTACAGTGATGATGACGGTAAGACTTGGTCTGCGCCACAAGATATTACCCCAATGGTCAAAGCTGATTGGATGAAATTCTTAGGTGTGGGACCTGGAGTGGGCATTACCCTCCAGAATGGACCTCATAAAGGTCGAATCGTCGTTCCTGTCTATACGACGAATAGAACAAACCACCTCAATGGTTCTCAATCATCTCGTATCATCTACTCAGATGACCATGGTAAGACTTGGCATATGGGTGGCGGTGTCAATGATAACCGTACACTTTATGATGGTACAGTAGTTGATTCAAGCAACATGAACAATTATTACGCTCAAAATACGGAATCTTCTGTTGTTCAGTTGAACAATGGTCAGTTGAAACTCTTTATGCGTGGTTTGACTGGTGATTTGCAAGTTGCGACAAGTAATGATGGTGGTATTACATGGGACAACTATGTAGCACGCTATGATGTACCAGATGTCTATGTTCAAATGGCAGCGACTCATACGGTTCAAGATGGTAAGGAATATATCCTTCTAGCAAATGCCAATGGCCCAGGTCGTAAGAATGGTTACATTCGAGTGGCTCGCGTAGAAGAAGATGGCGAGTTGACTTGGCTGCATCATCATTTGATTCAAGAAGGGGAATATGCCTATAACTCACTTCAACAGATTGGACCAAAAGAATTTGGTCTCTTGTATGAACATCATGAAGCTGGTGGCAATCCTTATACTCTATCCTTCAAGAAATTCAACTGGGATTTCTTAACGAAGGAAAGAATTTCTCCTAAAGAAGCCAAAGTTAAAAATGTTATTGAAAAATGGCCAGGAATTCTTGCAGTAGAGTTTGATTCAGAAGTTTTGGTTAACAAAATTCCAACACTTCAGTTGGCAAATGGTAAAAAAGTAAACTTCATGACCCAGTATGATACTAAGACTCTTCTATTTACAATAGACAAGTCAGATCTTGGTCAAGAAATAACTGGACTTGCTTCTGGAGCAATCGAGAGTATGCACAATCTTCCAGTGAGTCTTGAAGGAGCAGGTATTCCTGGAGCTGCCAACGGTAGTGAAGCAGCTGTTCACGAAGTACCAGAATTCACAGGTGGTGTTAACGGTGTAGAAGCAGCTGTACATGAAGTACCAGAATTCGAAGGTGGGGTGAATGGTGAAGAAGCTGCTGTAACGGAGCTCCCAGAGTATACTGAACCTATTGGTACAGTAGGCGAAGAAGCAGCACCGATAGCTGAACTTCCAGAATTTACAGGTGGAGTCAATGGTAGTGAAGCAGCTGTACATGAAGTACCAGAATTCACAGGCGGAGTAAGCGCTGATAGTCCTGTAACTCCTGAAAAACCAGGATTTGTGGGTGGCGTTAATGGTCTTGAACCAGCGGTGCATGAAGTGCCAGCATTCACGGGCAGTGTGAAGAATGACATCGCACCGACAGAAAAACCAGGACTTACAGCTGGTACCAAAGGTTCAGAAGGAGCAGGACATAAAGATCCAGATCACAAAGGTCAGCAGTCTATTGTATCACAGGCTATGTCACAAGATAAGACCTATCAAGCACCTGCAGTTCGTCAAGATGTTCTTCCTAAGACAGGAAACGAAGATGCCTCTGCCCTTGCATCAGTAGGACTTGTGGGGATGCTCCTTGGTATGTTTGCTTTGGGGAAGAGAAAAGAAGATTAGTCAAATAGTTGAAAGTGAAGGTTTCCTTAGTGAAACTAGATCTTAGTTAGAAAGGGTCGTAACGAAAATTTGTTACGGCCTTTTTTCTTTCATGTTTGCGAGAAAAAAGGGCTGGTTTCAAGATTTAAGAGGTGTTGGGATAGATTTTATGTCCCTGAAACTACTTTCAGAAGAAACTGTTGCATAAAATTGTTTTGAAACTCCAATCTATTCTAGCACAAGTTATTGAAAGCGCTTTAATAATAAGCTATAATAGTCACATAAACACAAAGGAAAAGAAAAGGAGGAAAGTAGATGCCACAAATTAGTAAAGAAGCCTTGATTGAACAAATCAAAGATGGAATCATCGTTTCTTGTCAGGCACTTCCTCATGAACCGCTCTACACAGAAGCGGGAGGAGTTATCCCCTTGTTGGTGAAAGCAGCTGAACAAGGTGGTGCAGTCGGTATCCGAGCAAACAGTGTTCGAGATATCAAGGAAATTAAAGAGGTCACTAAACTTCCGATTATCGGAATTATTAAACGTGATTATCCACCACAGGAACCATTCATCACAGCGACTATGAGAGAGGTAGATGAACTAGCAGCTCTTGACATCGAAGTCATTGCTCTTGACTGTACCAAACGTGAACGTCATGATGGCTTGGAGATCCAAGAATTTATCCGTCAGATCAAAGAAAAATATCCAAATCAACTCTTGATGGCTGACACAAGTACCTTTGAGGAAGGTCTAACAGCAGTTGAAGCGGGAATTGACTTTGTCGGAACAACCTTGTCAGGTTACACTTCTTACAGTCCAAAAGTGGATGGCCCAGACTTTGAACTCATCAAGAAACTCTGTGATGCAGGGGTGGACGTCATCGCTGAAGGAAAAATTCACACACCAGAACAAGCTAAGCAAATCCTAGGTTACGGAGTGCGAGGTATCGTAGTTGGTGGCGCTATTACTAGACCAAAAGAGATTACGGAACGATTTGTTGCGGGTCTTAAATAACACAATATAAAAAACGAGGAGAGTGGTTGATTAGTAGGAAAAAATGAAAACGTATACAAAGTTGACATTACTCATTATCCGATTCGGATACGCTTATCATCATTTAGGAGAATACAAATGAAATTTAAAAAACTAGCTTGTACAGTACTTGCGGGTGCTGCGGTTCTATCTCTTGCTGCTTGTGGCAAATCAGATGCTAACAAAGATGCTGCTAGCTCTGGTAGTGACAGTGGAAAAACTGAAATCACTTGGTGGGCATTCCCAGTCTTTACTCAAGAAAAAACTGGCGATGGTGTAGGAACTTATGAAAAATCTATCATCGAAGCTTTTGAAAAAGCAAATCCAGATGTTAAAGTTAAACTAGAAACAATCGACTTCAAATCTGGTCCAGAAAAAATCACAACAGCAATCGAAGCAGGAACTGCGCCAGACGTTCTCTTTGACGCACCAGGACGTATCATCCAATACGGTAAAAATGGTAAATTGGCTGAGTTGAACGACCTCTTTACAGATGAATTTGTTAAAGATGTCAACAACGAAAACATCATCCAAGCAAGTAAAGCTGGTGATAAAGCTTACATGTATCCAATCAGTTCTGCACCATTCTACATGGCTATGAACAAGAAAATGTTGGAAGATGCAGGAGTTGCAAACCTTGTAAAAGAAGGTTGGACAACTGATGACTTTGAAAAAGTTTTGAAAGCGCTTAAAGATAAAGGATATACACCAGGTTCATTGTTCAGTTCAGGTCAAGGGGGAGACCAAGGAACACGTGCCTTCATCGCTAACCTTTATGGCGGTTCTGTAACTGATAAAGAAGTAACTAAATATACAACTGACGATCCTAAATTCGTTAAAGGTCTTGAAAAAGCATCAAGCTGGATCAAAGATGGTTTGTTGAACAATGGTTCACAATTTGACGGTGGAGCAGACATCCAAAACTTTGCAAACGGTCAAACTTCTTACACAATCCTTTGGGCACCAGCTCAAAATGGTATCCAAGCTAAACTCTTGGAAGCAAGTAAAGTTGAAGTGGTAGAAGTACCATTCCCATCTGATTCAGGTAAACCAGCTCTTGAATACCTTGTAAACGGATTTGCAGTATTTAACAACAAAGACGAAAAGAAAGTCGCAGCAGCTAAGAAATTCATCCAATTCATCGCAGATGACAAAGAATGGGGTCCTAAAGACGTAGTTCGTACAGGTGCATTCCCAGTTCGTACTTCATTTGGAAAACTTTATGATGACAAACGTATGGAAACAATCGGTAGCTGGACTCAATACTACTCACCATATTACAACACAATCGACGGATTTGCTGAAATGAGAACACTTTGGTTCCCAATGTTGCAAGCTGTATCAAATGGTGACGAACAACCTGCTGCAGCATTGAAAGCATTCACTGAAAAAGCGAATGAAACAATCAAAAAAGCAGCTAAATAATAAGCCCTAAATAAAAACTGAGTTCCCCCCTTTTCCCTGAGCATATCTGTGTATGAAAAGGGGGACTTTTGTTTGAAATAGAAGCAACTGACAGGTCAAAATTAAAATGAAGTTTTTACATTGACGAATCTTAGAAAAATTTCATTTTGATTTTAGATCAGGGTCAGATAACAGTCAAAAAAACAAAACTATGTGAAAGTGAGGTGCCGACTGTGAAAATCAATAAAATTCGCATGCGGGAAACTATTATTTCCTACGCATTCCTAGCACCAGTATTAATCTTCTTTACTGTCTTCGTTTTAGCTCCAATGATCATGGGCTTCATCACTAGTTTCTTCAACTATTCGATGACTAGCTTTGAGTTTGTGGGCTTGGACAACTACATCCGTATGTTTAAAGACCCTGTCTTTACAAAATCTTTGATTAATACCGTAATCTTGGTTATTGGGTCTGTACCAGTCGTTGTACTCTTCTCGCTCTTTGTAGCATCACAAACTTACCAACAAAATGCCATCGCTAGATCTTTCTACCGTTTCGTCTTCTTCCTTCCTGTAGTAACAGGTAGTGTTGCCGTAACAGTAGTATGGAAATGGATCTACGATCCACTATCAGGTATTTTGAACTTCGTGCTTAAGTCAAGCCACATCATCAGCCAAAACATTTCTTGGTTGGGAGATAAAAACTGGGCTTTGATGGCGATTATGATTATCCTTTTGACAACATCAGTTGGTCAACCAATCATTCTTTACATCGCTGCAATGGGTAATATTGATAACTCACTTGTAGAAGCAGCACGTGTTGACGGTGCGACTGAGTTCCAAGTATTCTGGAAGATTAAATGGCCAAGCCTTCTTCCAACAACACTTTATATCGCAATCATTACAACCATCAACTCATTCCAATGTTTCGCCTTGATTCAGTTGTTGACATCTGGTGGTCCAAACTACTCAACAAGTACACTTATGTACTACCTCTACGAAAAAGCCTTCCAATTGACTGAATATGGCTATGCCAATACTATTGGTGTATTCTTGGCAGTTATGATTGCCCTTGTCAGCTTCGCTCAATTCAAGATCCTCGGAAACGATGTAGAATACTAAGGAAAGGAGACAGCTATGCAACCTACACAACAAAAGAAACCATTAACAGCCTTTACTGTTATTTCAACAATCATTTTGCTCTTGTTGACTGTACTGTTTATCTTCCCATTCTACTGGATCTTGACAGGTGCATTCAAATCACAACCAGATACCATTATGATTCCACCACAATGGTTCCCTAAAGCTCCAACCATGGAGAACTTCCAACAATTGATGGTGCAAAACCCAGCCTTGCAATGGATGTGGAATTCAGTGTTCATTTCTTTAGTAACGATGTTCTTGGTTTGTGCAACCTCTTCACTAGCAGGTTATGTATTGGCTAAGAAACGTTTCTATGGACAACGCATTCTCTTTGCAATCTTTATCGCTGCCATGGCTCTTCCAAAACAAGTTGTCCTTGTACCATTGGTACGTATCGTCAACTTCATGGGAATCCATGACACTCTTTGGGCAGTTATCTTGCCTTTAATCGGATGGCCATTCGGGGTCTTCCTTATGAAACAGTTCAGTGAAAACATTCCGACAGAATTGCTGGAATCTGCTAAAATCGATGGATGCGGCGAGATTCGTACCTTCTGGAGCGTAGCCTTCCCTATTGTGAAGCCAGGATTTGCAGCTCTTGCAATCTTCACCTTCATCAATACTTGGAATGACTACTTCATGCAATTGGTAATGTTGACTTCACGTCAAAACTTGACCATCTCACTCGGGGTTGCGACTATGCAGGCCGAGATGGCAACTAACTACGGTTTGATCATGGCAGGTGCTGCCCTTGCAGCTGTGCCAATCGTAACAGTCTTCCTTGTCTTCCAAAAATCCTTCACTCAAGGGATTACTATGGGAGCTGTCAAAGGATAGTCCTCTGCGAAAATTGAATATAGTACAAATTGTTTATCAGTATGCAGCAGTATAGTTGATAGACTAAGAGAATACAGGATATATAAGTGTCTACAAAATGGAGAGGAGTTGCTTACTTCATGAAGTTTTGTTAGACACTTATAAACTTACTGGCTAGACATCGTATGTCTGAAGGTAACAATCAGGTAAAGGAAATTACTATGATTTTTGATGATTTAAAAAACATTAGCTTTTACAAGGGAATTCATCCTAATCTCGATAAGGCCATTGATTATCTCTATGAGCATCGTAAAGATAACTTTGAATTAGGAAAATACGAGATTGATGGAGATAAGGTTTTCTTAGTTGTACAGGAAAATGTTCTTAACCAAGAGGAAAATGATCGCTTTGAACATCATAAAAAATATGCAGATTTGCATTTGCTGGTTGAAGGGCATGAGTACTCTAGCTACGGTTCTCGTGTAAAAGACGAGGCTGTAGCCTTTGACGAAGCTAGCGATATCGGCTTTGTTCATTGTCATGAACAATACCCACTTTTATTGGGTTATCACAATTTTGCAGTCTTTTTCCCAGGTGAACCTCATCAACCTAATGGTTATGCAGGTATGGAAGATAAAGTTCGCAAATACTTATTTAAAATTTTAATCGATTAGTCAGTTAGGAGGAGCAAACAATGGCACATAAAGGATCTGGATTGATAAAAGCAGCATTCGATACGGATAACTTTCTTATGCGATTTTGTGAGAAGGTTTTAGACATCGTGACGGTCAACCTACTCTTTGTTGTGTCTTGTTTGCCTATTGTGACAATCGGAGTAGCGAAGATCAGTCTCTATCAGACAATCTTCGAAGTTAAGGGTAGTCGTCGTGTTCCTGTTTTTAAAACTTATATGAGAGCCTTTAAGCAAAATTTGAAATTAGGTCTCCAGTTAGGTTTGTTGGAACTAGGAATTTTTCTAATTAGTGTAGTTGACTTGTCTCTATTCTGGGGGCAAACAGGCCTAGGCTTCCAGCTCATTAAAGCCATTTGCTTGGGTATTCTGATATTTTTAACCCTAGTTATGTTGGCTAGCTATCCTATTGCAGCGCGCTATGACTTGACTTGGAAAGAAGTTCTTCAAAAGGGCTTGCTCTTGGTCAGCTTTAACTTCGTGTGGTTCTTCTTGATGCTTGCGATTATTTTATTAATCATTATGCTTCTCTATCTATCAGGCTTTACTCTAGTGCTCGGTGGATCAGCATTTCTACTCTTTGGCTTTGGTCTTCTTGCATTTTGCCAGGCTGGATTAATGGAAAAATTGTTTGCTAAATATCAAACAGATTGAAAATGATATGAAACTACTTTCAAACATGAAAAGCTATGGAAGATGAATAGAAATTAAAATCTAAGTGGCTTGGATGTATTGAAAGCGCTTTTCACAAGGTGTATACTAAAATAGTAAAAATCATCTGCTCAAAGCAGAAAATAAGAAATCTTAGGAGAAATCTATGTCAGATTTAAAAAAATATGAAGGTGTTATTCCTGCCTTCTACGCATGTTATGATGATGAGGGAGAAGTAAGCCCAGAACGTACTCGTGCTTTGGTGCAATACTTCATTGATAAAGGTGTTCAAGGACTTTATGTTAACGGTTCTTCAGGTGAATGTATCTACCAAAGTGTAGCAGACCGCAAGTTGATCTTGGAAGAAGTCATGGCTGTTGCTAAAGGTAAATTGACAATCATTGCTCACGTGGCTTGCAATAATACCAAAGACAGTATCGAGCTTGCTCGCCATGCTGAAAGCTTGGGAGTAGATGCTATTGCAACAATCCCACCAATTTACTTCCGTTTGCCTGAGTACTCAGTAGCAAAATACTGGAACGACATCAGTGCAGCAGCACCAAATACAGACTACGTTATCTATAACATTCCTCAATTGGCAGGAGTTGCTTTGACTCCAAGTCTTTACACAGAAATGTTGAAGAACCCACGTGTAATCGGTGTTAAAAACTCTTCAATGCCAGTTCAAGATATCCAAACTTTTGTAAGTCTTGGTGGTGATGATCATATCGTCTTTAATGGTCCAGATGAACAATTCCTCGGTGGTCGTCTCATGGGTGCTAAAGCTGGTATCGGTGGTACTTATGGTGCTATGCCAGAACTCTTCTTGAAACTCAACCAATTGATTGCAGATAAAGACCTAGAAACAGCGCGTGAATTGCAATATGCAATCAACGCTATCATTGGTAAATTGACTGCTGCACATGGAAACATGTACGGTGTTATCAAAGAAGTCTTGAAAATCAATGAAGGACTTAATATCGGATCAGTCCGTTCTCCACTTACACCAGTGACCGAAGAAGATCGTCCAGTTGTTGAAGCAGCTGCTCAATTGATTCGTGAAACTAAGGAGCGTTTCCTCTAATCAATAGGAGGCTTTATGACTAATTACGTTGCAATTGATATTGGTGGAACTAATATCAAATATGGTTTGATTGACCAAGATGGACAACTGGTAGAGTCTCACGAAGTAGCAACTGAGGCACACAAGGGTGGTCCACACATCTTACAAAAAACAAAAGACATTGTAGCTAGCTATCTCGAAAAAGGTCCAGTGGCAGGTGTGGCGATTTCCTCTGCGGGAATGGTTGACCCTGATAAAGGTGAGATTTTTTATGCTGGTCCTCAGATTCCGAACTATGCTGGGACTCAATTTAAAAAAGAAATTGAAGAAAGTTTCCAAGTTCCTTGTGAGATTGAAAATGATGTCAACTGCGCAGGGCTAGCAGAAGCGGTATCTGGTTCAGGAGATGGTGCGGGCATAACGCTATGCTTAACCATTGGGACAGGTATCGGTGGTTGCTTAATCATTGACGGCCAGATTTTCCATGGATTTAGTAATTCTGCCTGTGAAGTTGGCTATATGCATATGCAAGATGGGGCTTTCCAAGATTTAGCTTCTACAACTGCCTTGGTCGAGTATGTAGCCAAGGCTCATGGTGAAGAAGTAGCCCATTGGAATGGTCGTAGAATTTTCAAAGAAGCTACAGAAGGCAATAAACTCTGTATGGAGGGAATTGACCGTATGGTAGACTATCTTGGGAAAGGTCTTGCTAACATCTGTTATGTTGCCAATCCAGAGGTTGTTATACTAGGTGGTGGTATTATGGGGCAGGAAGCGATTTTGAAACCGAAAATTCGTACAGCTCTGAAAGATGCGCTTGTTCCAAGTTTAGCGGAAAAAACAAGATTAGAGTTTGCGCGTCATCAAAATACTGCGGGTATGCTTGGAGCTTACTATCACTTCAAAACAAAACAATCCTAAGTTGGCCTTGCCAATTTAGGATTTTTTAGTCATAAACAGCAAAATGATCATTTAGTAAAAATCTAGTTAAAAATTTGAAAACCCTTGCATTTTTTAATATAACATAGTATATTTATAATAATGCGAAAACTCTAGAAAAATTCTTGCTAATGGAAGCATTATTTTATTTTTAGAAAATGTAAGCGATTTCTACAATCTTATATTTACTCAAAATAAATAGCTCTGAAAAAGAATTTTAAGCTAGGGAATCAAACAAAAATTGTCGCCAGATAAAACTGGGCTCGGGCAGTAGCTGACTGCTCTAGAAGATTAGGAGTATTTGATGAAACAATATTTTTTAGAAAAAGGTCGAATATTTAGTATTCGTAAACTGACTGTTGGTGTTGCTTCTGTAGCAGTCGGTCTTGCTTTTTTTGCATCTGGTAATGTTGCGGCTAGTGAACTTGTGACGGAACCAAAACTTGAAGTAGATAGTCAAGCAAAAGAAGTGGCAGATGTAGATCATAAAAAAGAAGAAGCAGTTAAAGAAGAAGTAACTGAAAAAACAGAACCTGCTATCGAGAAAGTAGCAGGGGAAGGAAAGACTGCTGAAGTGGCTGGCGATTTACTCCCTGAAGAAATTTCTGATCGTGCTTATCCTGATACACCAGTGAAAAAGCTTGATACTTCAGCAATTGTTTCAGAGAAAGAAAGTCCACAAGTAGAGACTAAGAGCATTTTGAAACCTACAGAAGCAGCTCCATCTGAAGCTGGAAAAGAAAATAGAGCCATTATCAATGGTGGACAAGACCTTAAGCATATCAATTATGAAGGTCAACCAGCAACATCTGCTACTATGGTTTATTCAATCTTTAGCTCACCTTTGGCCAATGGCGGTAGTCAGCGATACCTTAACTCAGGTTCAGGTATCTTTGTTGCTCCAAATGTCATCTTGACAGTGGCCCACAACTTCTTGGTCAAGGATGCAGATACTAATGCGGGTTCTATCCGTGGTGGTGATACGGCTAAGTTCTATTACAATGTAGGTTCAAATACTGCTAAGAATAATTCTTTGCCAAGCTCAGGAAATACTGTTTTGTTCAAGGAAAAAGATATTCATTTCTGGAACAAAGAAAAATTCGGTGAAGGCTATAAGAATGACCTAGCCTTGGTTGTAGCCCCAGTTCCACTTTCAATTGCAAGTCCAAATAAGGCAGCTACCTTTACTCCTTTAGCAGAACATCGAGAATACAAAGCTGGAGAACCTGTTAGCACCATCGGTTACCCTACAGATTCAACGTCTCCAGAATTGAAGGAACCAATTGTTCCAGGTCAATTGTATAAGGCGGACGGTGTTGTTAAAGGTACTGAAAAGTATGATGATAAGGGAACAGTGGGTGTTACCTATCGTTTGACTTCTGTATCAGGTCTTTCAGGTGGTGGAATTATCAACGGTGAAGGAAAAGTTATCGGAATTCACCAACGTGGTACTGTTGATAATGCAAACATTGCTGAAAAAGATCGCTTTGGAGGAGGGCTTGTCCTCTCACCAGAACAATTGGCATGGGTCAAAGAAATCATTGACAAGTACGGTGTTAAAGGCTGGTATCAAGGCGATAACGGCAATCGTTATTACTTCACTCCAGAGGGAGAAATGCTTCGAAATAAGACAGCTGTTATCGGTGAAAACAAATATTCCTTCGATGAAAGTGGTGTAGCAACTCTCCTTGAAGGTGTTGACTATGGACGAGTTGTTGTCGAACACCTAGACCAAAATGATAATCCAGTCAAAGAAAACGATACTTTTGTTGAAAAGACAGAAGTTGGAACTCAGTTCGACTATAACTATAAAACAGAAATTGAAAAGACTGACTTCTTCAAGAAGAATAAAGAAAAATATGAGATTGTATCGATTGATGGCAAAACTGTCAATAAGCAACTAAAAGATGCTTGGGAAGATGATTATAGCGTTGTGAGCAAGGCTCCTGCAGGAACTCGCGTTATCAAGGTTGTTTATAAGGTCAATAAAGGTTCCTTTGACGTTCATTATCGTTTGAAAGGTACCGACCAAGAATTGGCAACTGCAACTGTGGATGATAACGATGGTAAAGAATATGAAGTTTCCTTTGTTCACAGATTCCAAGCCAAAGACATTGCAGGCTACCGTGCAGTCAATGCAAGCCAAGAAGCAACAATCCAACATAAAGGGGTGAATGAAGTTATTTTGGAATACGAAAAAATTGAAGATCCAAAACCAGTAACTCCTGCAACTCCAGTAGTGGATCCAAAAGACGAAGAAACAGAAATTGGAAACTATGGACCACTACCAAGCAAGGCCCAATTGGACTACCACAAGGAAGAATTGGCTGCCTTCATCCACTATGGTATGAACACTTATACCAACTCTGAGTGGGGAAATGGTCGAGAAAATCCTCAAAACTTTAATCCAACAAACCTTGATACAGACCAGTGGATTAAGACTTTGAAGGATGCTGGGTTCAAACGAACAATCATGGTTGTCAAACACCACGACGGTTTTGTAATTTATCCATCTAAATACACAGACCATACGGTAGCTGCAAGTCCATGGAAAGACGGTAAGGGAGACCTTCTCGAAGAAATCTCTAAATCAGCAACGAAGTATGACATGAATATGGGTGTTTACCTATCACCATGGGATGCCAATAACCCTAAATATCATGTTTCAACTGAAAAAGAGTACAACGAATACTACCTCAACCAACTGAAAGAAATCCTTGGCAATCCTAAATACGGAAATAATGGTAAATTTATCGAAGTTTGGATGGACGGTGCGCGTGGTAGCGGAGCTCAAAAAGTAACCTACACCTTTGACGAATGGTTCAAGTACATCAAGGAAGCTGAAGGAGATATCGCTATCTTCTCTGCTCAACCAACAAGTGTCCGTTGGATCGGTAATGAACGTGGTATCGCTGGAGATCCAGTTTGGCATAAGGTTAAGAAAGCTAAAATCACTGACGATGTGAAGAATGAATATCTCAACCATGGAGACCCAGAAGGAGATATGTACTCTGTCGGTGAAGCAGACGTTTCTATTCGTTCAGGTTGGTTCTACCATGACAATCAACAACCAAAATCAATCAAAGATTTGATGGATATCTACTTCAAGTCTGTTGGTCGAGGAACGCCACTTCTCCTCAATATTCCACCTAATAAAGAAGGTAAATTCGCAGATGCAGATGTGGCTCGCTTGAAAGAATTCCGAGCAACCTTGGATCAAATGTATGCGACTGACTTCGCCAAGGGAGCAACTGTAACTGCAAGCTCTACTCGTAAGAATCACTTGTATCAAGCAAGCAACCTAACCGATGGTAAGGATGATACTAGTTGGGCATTGTCAAATGATGCCAAGACAGGTGAATTTACTGTGGATCTCGGTCAAAAGAGACGCTTTGACGTAGTCGAACTCAAAGAAGATATTGCTAAAGGTCAACGTATCTCTGGATTTAAGGTTGAAGTTGAGCTCAATGGTCGCTGGGTTCCATATGGAGAAGGTTCGACTGTTGGTTATCGTCGTCTCGTCCAAGGTCAACCTGTGGAAGCACAAAAGATTCGTGTGACTATCACGAATTCACAAGCAACTCCTATTTTGACAAACTTCTCTGTTTATAAGACACCAAGTAGTATCGAAAAAACAGACGGCTATCCTCTAGGCTTGGATTACCATTCAAATACAACAGCTGATAAAGCAAATACAACCTGGTATGACGAATCCGAAGGCGTTCGTGGAACATCCATGTGGACCAATCAAAAAGATGCTAGCGTAACCTACCGTTTCAATGGAACTAAGGCTTATGTCGTATCTACAGTGGATCCAAATCACGGTGAAATGTCAGTTTATGTGGATGGTCAAAAGGTTGCAGACGTACAAACTAATAATGCAGCTCGTAAACGTAGCCAGATGGTTTATGAGACAGATGACTTGGCTCCAGGTGAACACACCATCAAACTCGTCAACAAAACTGGCAAAGCTATTGCAACTGAAGGTATCTACACGCTCAATAATGCTGGTAAAGGTATGTTTGAGTTGAAAGAAACTACCTATGAAGTTCAAAAAGGCCAACCAGTTACTGTAACCATTAAACGTGTTGGTGGTAGCAAAGGAGCTGCAACAGTCCATGTCGTGACTGAACCAGGAACAGGGGTTCACGGTAAGGTTTATAAGGATACAACAGCTGATTTGACCTTCCAAGAAGGTGAAACAGAAAAGACTTTGACAATTCCAACAATTGACTTTACGGAGCAAGCTGACTCTATCTTTGACTTCAAAGTGAAAATGACAAGCGCTTCAGACGAAGCTTTGCTTGGCTTTGCTTCAGAAGCAACGATTCGAGTGATGAAAGCTGAATTGCTTCAAAAAGATCAAGTCAGTCATGATGATCAGGCCAGTCAACTTGACTATAGCCCAGGTTGGCACCATGAAACCAATTCATCAGGTAAATACCAAAACACTGAGTCTTGGGCGTCATTTGGTCGTTTAACGGAAGAGCAGAAGAAAAATGCTAGCGTAACAGCCTACTTCTACGGTACAGGTCTCGAAATTAAAGGTTTTGTAGACCCAGGTCATGGTATCTACAAGGTGACGTTAGACGGTAGAAGAGTCGAGTATCAAGATGGCCTAGGTAATGCGTCTGAATACAACGGTAAGAAGTACTTCAGTGGTACAGCTGCCACACGTCAAGGTGATCAGACTCTCGTTCGTCTAACAGGACTTGAAGAAGGTTGGCATGCTGTAACCTTGCAATTGGATCCAAAACGTAATGATACTACGAAAAATATTGGTATCCAAGTTGACCAGTTTATCACGCATGGAGAAGATAGTGCTCTTTATACCAAAGAAGAGTTGCTTCAAGCTATGAAGAACTGGAAGGATGAATTGGATAAATTTGACCAAACAAGCTTGAAGAACACTCCAGAGGCACGTCAAGCCTTTAAGTCAAACTTGGACAAATTATCAGAGCAACTTTCAGCAAGTGATGCTAAACCACAAGAAGTTCTCAAAACAGCTACAGTCTTGCAAACGATCCTTGATAAGGAAGAAAACTACGGTGTCGAAGAAACACCAGCTCAACCAGAAGAGCCTAACTATGATAAGGCTATGGCAAGTCTAGCAGAGGCTATTCAAAACAAGACCAAAGAACTAGGTGATGATAAGGAAGCTAAGAAGAAACTAGTTGAGTTATCAGAGCAAGCTCTTACTGCTATTGAGGCAGCTAAGACTCAGGATGCGGTAGACAAAGCCTTGCAAGCAGCTCTAACTTCTATCAACCAACTTCAAGCGACTCCAAAAGAGGAACCAAAACCAGAGAACCAGCCACCGAAGAGCCTAAGATTGACTATGATAAGGCTATGGCAAGTTGGCAGAAGCATTCAAAACAAGAGCAAGGAACTAGGAGCGATAAAGAAGCTAAGAAGAAACTAGTGAGTTTCAGACAGCTCGCATCGAAGCAGCTAAAAGTCAGGATGCAGTTGATAAGGCCTTGCAAGCAGCTCTAACTTCTATCAACCAGCTTCAAGCAACTCCGAAAGAGGAAGAAAAACCAGAGCAACCAGCCAACCAGAAGAGCCTAAGATTGACTATGATAAGGCATGGCAAGTTGGCAGAGGCTATTCAAAACAAGACTAAGGATAGGTAGCGATAAAGAAGCTAAGAAGAAACTAGTGAGTTTCAGACAGGCTCTTACTGCTATCGAAGCAGCTAAAACTCAGGATGCAGTCGATAAGGCCTTGCAAGCAGCTCTAACTTCTATCAACCAACTTCAAGCGACTCCAAAAGAGGAAGTAAAACATTCAAATCTTCCAACTGAAGGAGATAAGGTATTAGTTCAAACGCAACCAAGTCTTGAAGTAACGACAGAACAAATCGCCTTTAATACTGTTCATCGTGAGAATACCTTCTTAGCCAAAGGCAAGGAACAAGTTGTTTCAGAAGGTAAAGCAGGTCAAGTAACGACATATGTAGAAGTAGATGGAGATACACGTAAGACAGTTAAGGTTGAACGTGAAGAAGCTCAAGATCGTGTCATCGAAGTTGGTACTTTTGAAGGAACATCTGTGCCAGGTGATGGCGTTAAAAAATTGAGCTTTACTCAACCAAACCTTGAGGTAGTAGAAGAAGCTCTCAACTTCAAGACTGTTAAACGAGAAGATCCAACTCTGCCAGAAGGTGAAACTCGCGTAACTCAGGTAGGTCGCGCAGGCAAGGAACGTATCTTAACAGAAGTAGCACCAGATGGAAGCCGGACTGAAAAATTGCGTGAAGTTGTTGAAGTGGCGCAAGATGAGATTGTGCTAGTCGGAACTAAGAAAGAAGAATCAGGCAAAACAGAGGCAGCTATCCATGAAGTACCAGAGTTTACTGGTGGTGTGAATGGTTCAGAAGCAGCTATCCATGAAGTACCAGAGTTTACTGGTGGTGTGAATGGTTCTGAGGCAGCTATCCATGAAGTACCAGAGTTTACTGGTAGTGTGAATGGCTCTGAAGCAGCTGTCCACAGAGTTCCAAACTTTGAAGGAGGAGTTTCTGGTGGGGAAGCACCTATCCATCAAGTTCCAGGATTTAATGGTGGTGTAAATGGTTCAGAAGCAGCTATTCATGAAGTCGCTACACACAAGGATGAACAGTCGCATGTGGCTCAGGATATATCACCAGATAAGACTTATCAAGCACCTACAAATCGTCAAAATATTCTCCCTGAGACAGGCGCTAAAGAAACTGCTACCCTTGCAAGCTTAGGAGCTGTAGGAGCACTTCTTGGTCTAGCTGCAATGGGAAAGAAAAAAGAAGACGAATAGAATCTGTCAAACTCAAGAAAGACTGTTGAGGAAGTATAGATTTTATGGAACTTATTGCAGAATATTAAAGAAACTGCTGTAATAACTGTCCAAACTTTAGAGATTGAAACCAATAACTAATCTCAATTATAAAAAGCGAGCAAAACGAGTTTTCTGATAAACAGAAGCTGGTCTTGTTCGCTTTTTGGGGTCTTTGTCAACTGTAGTGGGGTGATGAAAGTTAAGATCTGTAGAGGTTGGGAATACTATGAATTCGCTTCGTAGTAATGAAGCTAGGTTCTGGAGGTGTGTAAATCTTCTAGAAGACCTATATTCAATTTGATGATACTAGAGAGCAAAAAAACTATTTGCAGAACGACAGATATGTGTTCATATGTTTTATATAAGAATCTTGAAATCTTGGATGGTATTTCGCCTATAATATCCTATTTTATTCTTAGTTTTTTTGTTCGTACCCTGTTTCATTCTTAGATAATGATTTTAAGTGTTATTAATGTTAAATTTAAATAGCTTCATTTATATATTTTATAGAAATTATCATATTTTTAATCAAAGTGATATATATGATTTTTGTATCATTATATATTTTTTATAGTATTTTTGTTATTAAATATCATATTTCTTGCTTTTATACAGTAATAATGTATAATGAAAGTGAATATAATTAAAAAAGGAGACTGCAATGTTTTTTAAACGTTCAAACGGTGAATTCCGTGAAACCGATCGAGTGACTCGGTTCAAATTGATTAAGTCGGGTAAGAATTGGTTGCGCGCATCTACTTCGAACTTTGGGCTTCTAAAAGTGATTCGAGGTCAAGTCGAAGAAACTATCGTAGCCGAGGTACGTGAAGATGCTGCTTCAGTTAAGGGATTGACTAGTCGAGGTTTCATAAAAGGAATCGTAGTAGCAACAGCTGTCCTCGGTGCAACAACACTTGTAAATACAGGGTATGCTGATGAGCAAGGGAAGGACGCAGTTCCTACATCGGCTTTAGTAAGTTCAGCAGAAGTTGCAACAGGATCAGAATCATTAAGTGAGCAAGATTCTAAAGAGTCACCAGTAGTTGACAACGAATCTGCCACAGAAGCAAAGGTAACAGCAGCAACTTCAACTGAGGTAGCTGAAGATGTTCCAGCGGTGGATGATAAAGCTGTCTTAGAACAAAATGCTTCTGAAGCAGCTTTGTTGACAAAAATTGCAGATAAATATGCGTCAAACCATCAAAATTCAGAGCAAAAAGCAGCAATCAGTGACGCAGTTGCTAAAGTTCAATCAGAATTATCAGCCGGAACTAATTTGACGGAAGCTACTGCTCAATCATACGCTGATCAACGTGCACGTTTGAGCAAGTCAGTAGATGATATGATGGCAACCTTGAAAGCCGCAGGTTTCAATGGAAATACAACTGTCAATGGTGCACCTGCAGTATCAGCACAACTGGATGCTATCTCAACTTCAAATACACTGACAGCAACATCTGTTTCTCCAAAAATGGATGAACCAAATGGAGCTTCAATTGAGGATCCAGCATGGAACAATGCAAATTATCAATTGGATCCAAATACAGATCGCTATACTTATTCAATCTGGGATCTTCAAAACTGGGCAGGTTCTGCAAATCAAGGTGGTGTTACCTATAACAATGGTGGCTACTATGTCACCTTCTCAGTAGACCGTTCTGCTGTAGGAACGACAAAGACGCCAACTGTTCATGCCCGTTTGGTAGAAAAAGCTACGGGCAAAGAAGTAGAAACTTTGGATATGACTGCCAAGTCAATTTACCAATTTAAGACTTTAGTGCAAGAAAATCCTACTTATGCACCTCAATTTGAATATACTTCTGGAGAAGCTTCACAAATTCTGGGAACATGGACTAACAACCGCGATGCTGGTCCTACTTTAGATGACAGATATAAACACCATATTCTTCAAGTTCGTGATACAGTTAAACCAGGAAATGTTGGAGAAACAAAACCGAATGTTCAAACGGTCATCCCAATTGAAAAAGTAACCCATACCACCCACTATAAGGTAGAGGGTACGAACGAGGAATTGGCTTCATACGCTCAAACGGGTATTGAAAGCCAAGCTTATCACGCCTCTAATCCGCGTACATTTGAAGGTTACGAATTCACACGGACTGATGCAGAAAAAGATATGAGCGGTTTCTTAGGTGGTGTTGGAGCTAAGTACCTAGAACTTCAGGGTGGGCGCGCTCACTACTATGTGAAACGTATTGTAGAACAAGTCGATAAAGATGGGACATCTGTTGTTAAATTGTATGCTTTAGATCCTTCGAAGGTGTCATCATATAGCCCGGCAACTGATGTAAATAATCTTAATTTAGATAACTATACATTGTTGTATACCTCAGATCCTGTTAAACCAGGAGGTAAGCCAACACCTGCTGGAACAACAGATGCCTTAAAAGATTTGGGATATGTTGACAGTAAGGATGGACAATACCATCTTCGTGTACAAACATATACTGATAGTGGAAATGGGAATGTGCGCTTGAGTGGTTGGTACAATAAAGCAACAGGGGATGCCTTTACGGGCTCACCGCAATTCTCAACGGATGTTGATCCTGTTCGAAATAATACTTCTAATATCATCGGTGGGAATACACCAGGAGATAAAGCTTCAGGCTATCCATCATTCTTCAACAACTACTCACTTCCTTCTGTTAAACAAATTTCTACAGATGTAACTCACTACTACCGTAAATCAGAAGTTACAGGTAATGTTTACGTGCATTATCAAGATACAGAAGGTAAGCTTATTAAGCCAGATGTAACTGATGAAAAAGACCAACCAATTAATAAGGCCTATGATACAGTTGTTGACAACCGTCCACAAGAAATTGAATTCGAAGGCAAGACTTATGAACTGGTACCAGCTGGTAACTATACAGTAGGTGAAGTTGATGAGGAAGGTCACTTGAAGTCAACAGACCCAACAACAGGTGCAGTTGCCAAAGAGGATAAGAATGTAACTTACATCTACAAACTTAAAGAAAAGCCAAAAGGTGAAGTGGTTATTACTTATGTAGATGAAAATGGTAAAGAGATTCAAAAACCTCGTCAAGATACACCAAACTCACCATACGATACACCATATGACACCACTGAAGAAGGTGAAAAACCAAACACAATCAAGAGTGAAGATGGTAAGACATATAAGATCGTACCGAAGGGTGACTATCCAGTAGGTAAGGTTGATGAGAATGGTCACCTTGAAAAGTCTGATCCAGTTTCAGGTAAGGTTACTAAACCAAAATCAACCATCACTTATGTTTATAAAGAAGTGAATGGTAATGT
>NZ_AJML01000017.1:0-3436 GCF_000259525.1 Streptococcus sp. SK140
TGGAAAGACAGGCTGAGCATTTTCATAAAATCCTGCGTAAACATTGTTGCGACGCGCATCCATCAAAGGTACTACAAGACCTACTTGCTGGCTTGGTACCAGAGCCAAAAGGCTAGACATCCCCACTAACTCAATGTTCAGGGTATGAGCCAATGTCTTGGCAGTTGCTACCGCGATTCGCAAACCTGTGTAGCTACCTGGCCCCTCTGCTACAACGATTCGATCCAAATCTTTGGGCGTCAAATCTAGACTAGCTATCAAAAAATCGATGGCTGGCATAAGGGTAATACTGTGATTTTTTTTGATATTGATTGTCGTCTCGGCAAGAAGCTGCTTGTCCTCTAAAATAGCAAGAGAAAGAGCCTTGCTGGACGTATCAAAAGCTAATACTTTCATAACACATTCCTATCTTTTTGTCTGTTTACTATTATACTACAAAAGCCGACACATGGGAATTTTCTTTGTTTTGAAACCAAAAATGCCCTGCCAAACAGGCAGGACAAGAACTTAAGCATTCAAACCAAAGTAAAATACAAGCCAGACCACATAGGTTACAAGAAGGAGGAAAATGGAATACAGTGTTACAAAGAGAATTTTCCAGTGTATAGCTGTTTTTCTATGTTCCAACCGAACAAATAGTAGATTGCCACCGTAAACACAAGCAACAAAAACAGCAAATATCAAGAGACGAATCGCGATAGCTAGTTGAAACATAGAGAGCCCCCTTTCTCCAATTCTAAAGGCAAATATTTCAAAATCATCATCTAACGAAAAGGAGCCCAAGCAGTTGTAGCAATATGTAGAATTTCCATCCAAATAGGTGAAACATAAAATCAAGCATAGCTAGTCCTCCTTAATCAAGAAAAACCTCTTTTCTAACTTTATTATAGCACTTGAATCGGATGTCTTCAAATACTTATACAAGGTATAATGAAACCCATTTCAAGCTCCTTACTTTCATGTTTCCTGCTTTTACTAATTCCTCTTTTTATGTTATAATTGAGATAATTGTAACGAATCAAGGTCAATGAAGACAAAAAATGAACTGGAATCAAACTAGCTTCAAACTGAGCATTTTTGAATATAGCTGACCTGAAAACAGAAAGGAAACATATGATTTACAAAGTTTTTTATCAAGAAACAAAAGACCGTAGCCCACGTCGTGAAACAACACGCTCACTATACTTAGACATCGATGCTAGTTCAGAACTTGAAGGACGTATCGCTGCTCGCCAACTTGTCGAAGAAAATCGTCCAGAATATAATATCGAGTATATCGAACTCTTGTCTGACAAATTGCTAGACTACGAAAAAGAAACTGGCGCATTCGAAATTACGGAGTTCTAATATGGCCTACACTCTTAAACCAGAAGAAGTTGGCGTTTTTGCCATTGGTGGTCTAGGAGAAATCGGAAAAAACACATATGGTATCGAATACCAAGACGAAATCATCATCGTTGATGCAGGGATTAAATTCCCTGAGGATGACCTACTTGGTATCGACTACGTTATCCCTGATTACTCTTATATTGTAGAAAATATCGACCGCGTCAAGGCTCTCTTGATTACACACGGACACGAGGACCATATCGGAGGGATTCCCTTCTTGCTCAAGCAAGCAAACATCCCTATCTATGCTGGTCCACTGGCCCTTGCCTTAATCCGTGGAAAACTCGAAGAGCATGGACTTTTGCGCAATGCTACACTTCACGAAATCAACCACAACACGGAGTTGACTTTTAAAAATCTTAAAGCAACTTTCTTTAGAACAACCCACTCGATTCCAGAGCCATTGGGAATCGTCATCCATACCCCTCAAGGGAAAATCGTTTGTACGGGAGACTTCAAGTTTGACTTTACACCAGTTGGGGAACCTGCAGACTTGCACCGTATGGCAGCCCTAGGTGAAGATGGAGTGCTTTGCTTACTCTCTGACTCGACCAATGCTGAAGTACCAACCTTTACAAACTCTGAAAAGGTTGTCGGCCAGTCGATTATGAAGATTATCCAAGGTATCGAAGGACGTATCATCTTTGCATCCTTTGCCTCAAATATCTTCCGTCTCCAGCAAGCAACGGAAGCTGCCGTTAAGACAGGGCGTAAGATTGCTGTCTTTGGACGCTCTATGGAAAAGGCCATTGTCAACGGGATTGAGCTTGGTTACATCAAGGCTCCTAAGGGAACTTTCATCGAGCCAAATGAAATCAAAGACTATCCTGCGGGTGAGATTCTTATCCTCTGTACGGGAAGTCAGGGTGAGCCTATGGCCGCTCTCTCTCGTATCGCTAACGGAACTCACCGTCAAGTGCAACTCCAACCTGGCGATACTGTCATCTTCTCATCTAGCCCAATTCCAGGAAACACCACTAGCGTCAACAAATTGATTAACATCATTTCTGAAGCTGGGGTTGAAGTTATCCATGGTAAAATTAACAACATCCATACTTCTGGACACGGTGGTCAGCAAGAGCAAAAACTCATGCTCCGCTTGATTAAGCCAAAATACTTCATGCCTGTTCACGGTGAATACCGCATGCAGAAAGTCCACGCTGGACTTGCCGTAGATACTGGCGTAGAGAAGGACAATATCTTTATCATGAGTAATGGTGATGTGCTTGCCCTCACTGCAAACTCTGCCCGTATCGCAGGCCACTTCAATGCCCAAGACATCTACGTCGATGGAAATCGTATCGGTGAAATCGGTGCAGCTGTGCTTAAAGATCGTCGCGATCTATCTGAAGATGGTGTCGTACTTGCTGTCGCAACCGTTGACTTCAAGTCTCAGATGATCCTATCTGGACCAGATATTCTCAGCCGTGGATTTGTCTACATGCGCGAATCTGGTGACTTGATTCGTCAAAGCCAACGCATCCTTTTCAATGCTATTCGTATCGCTTTGAAAAACAAAGATGCCAGCATCCAATCTGTCAATGGCGCCATAGTAAATGCCATTCGACCATTCCTTTACGAAAATACTGAACGTGAACCAATCATCATTCCGATGATTCTCACACCAGATGAAGAATAAGAAAAAATTCTCTGAAATCCTATGACTTCAGAGAATTTTTGTTATTTCACGATAAGCTCATAACGAGTTTTGCTGGTGAAAGTTTCACCTGCTTTGAGAATGACTTGATCTTTAAGGTCACTATGAATAGCATCTGGTAAAGCTTGCGCTTCTAGAGCAATTCCATTGTGCTGAATCATTGGCTGACCAGCAATGATGACACTCTCGTCCACAAAGTTTGCTGTGTAGACCACAAAGCAAGGAGCCTCTGTCTTGAAGAGCAAGAAGCGACCTGAACCTTGGTCATAGAGGAATCCAGCATTGTCATGTCTTGCAGGAAGAGCAAATGGATGGTCCAAACCAGATACGAGTTGGATTTGCTCATCTTCTTCTGCAAAGATATCCTTCAACAAAGCACCATTGTAGATA
>NZ_AJML01000018.1:0-8956 GCF_000259525.1 Streptococcus sp. SK140
AATTGAATCTTGCGCATTTGGTGTTGAGCCTGGTGTCACTGTTTGCGCCTTAGCAGTCGGATCATTCTTATCTGCATCTGTGCGTGGATCTTTCACAGTACCTTAACTGGAACTTCATCCTTAGAACCATCTGGGTAAGTCACAACTACGATAGCGTCTTTCTCACCTTCTGTTGTTGTGTCTACTGGTGTCTTGTAAGCATAAGTCGTACCATTTGGAAGAGAACCAACATTTCCAATTGAATCTTGCGCATTTGGTGTTGAGCCTGGTGTCACTGTTTGCGCCTTAGCAGTCGGATCATTCTTATCTGCATCTGTGCGTGGATCTTTTACAGTAACCTTAACTGGAACTTCATAAGTTAACGTATCTGGGTAAGTAACTACTACTATCGCGTCTTTTTCACCTGGTGTTGCTGTATCGACTGGTGTCTTGTACTCGAAGGTTGTTCCCTTAGGTAGTTTGTCAAAGTTTCCGATTGAAGCTTCTGCTTTTGGTTCCTCACCAACTTTAACAGTTTGATCTTTAGCTGTTGGAGTGTTGTTTTCTGCATCAGATGTCTTATCTGGATCTTCTACAGTCACCTTAACTGGAACTTCATCTTTAGATCCGTCTGGGTATGTTACAACTACTGTCGCGTCTTTTTCACCTGGTGTTTCTGTATCTACTGGTGTCTTATAAGCAAAGCTAGTACCATATGGAAGTTCACCAGCATTGTCGATTGAGCCTTCAGCGTCTGGTGTTGAACCCTTGTAAATGTCTTGAGCTTTAGCTTTTGGATCGTTCTTATCTGCATCGCTACGTGGATCTTTTACAGTTACTTTAACTGGAACTTCATCAGTTGACTTATCGGGATAAGTAACTACTACTATCGCGTCTTTTTCACCTTTGGTTGCTGTATCTACTGGTGTCTTATAAGCAAAGGTAGTACCACTTGGAAGTTCACCTGTATTGTCGATTGAGTTTTTAGCGTCTGGTGTTGAACCTGGAGCAACTGTTTGTGCCTTAGCAGTTGGTGTGTATTTGTCTGCTTCCTTAGCCACTGGTGTAACTAAGTATGCAGCCGCAATCTTATCTACGGATTTATCAGGATAAGTAATTGTAACATTACCCTTTTCATCCGCAACGAATGTTGTTCCTTGTGGAAGCGTAGGATTCGCATCTCCAACTGCTTTCTCAATAGCTGCCTTCTCAGGGGCACTTACATTGTTAGGATCAGCAACTTCGATCTTATTAGCGACAACAGCTGGTGTGTACTTTTTAGAAGTCTCAAGCACTGTAATCGTAAGATTTCTCGTTACTACTTTCCCATTTTTATTTTTAACAGCATAGGTAGCAGTAGAACTACCTGCAGGCTGCGTCATATCAACATTACCACTATAGTATGCCTTACGCTGTCTATAAGTTGATGAGCCAGCTGTATCCAGGAAACCACCATTACGATCATTCGTATATGCTAGTCCTTTTGCCAAATAAGGATTATTAGGAATCCAAAATTTTTCAACTGACGGTGATCCTGCTGCTTGAATTGTTACATTGACAGGATCACCCGGGTAAACTGTAAGATGTGACTCGGTAACCAAAAGTTGAGTGTAGCTATCTCCACTAACTCCCCCACCTACATAGGTAATTGGTGATTTTGTAACCGTAATCGGTGCACTCTTAGCTGACTCACTTCCACCTACTGGTGTTGAAGTCGCTGTAATTTGTCCTTCTGGAAGACTATTTATTGGAGAGATAGTAGCAACACCTTGATTGTTTGCTACTGCTTCGCCGATCACAACTCCGTCATTATTGTAAAGCTTCACTGTAGAACCAGGTTCTGCTTTAACTGTCACATCAGCTGGCGTACTTGCTTTACCTGATAGATCTGAAGTGATCTCTGGCGCTTGGCCTGCTGGCTTATTAGTATCCGCTGGCTTATTAGTATCCGCAGGTTTATTTGATGGAGTAACTAGGTATGAAGCGTCAATCTTATCTGTTGATTTATCAGGATAAGTAATGACAAGATTTCCTCTTTGATCAACATTATATAAAGTACCTGGAGGGAAACTTGCATTTGCTTTTTTAGTTGCTGCGATAATTTTATTTTTCTCGTTTTCAGAAACATTGTTAAGATCAGCAACTTCTACTTTTTCACCTGGAACAGCATCAAGCTTCTTAGTAAGTTCCAAAACGGTAACTCTAAGGTCTCTCGTTACAAGTGCATTATTCTTACTTCTAACTGCGAAGGTCACAACAGTATCACCTGCTGGTTGGTCCCAAGCAACAGTACCTCCGTATCCGTTATTACGTCTTGTATAGGTCTCTGTTCCAGCTGTTTCTAAGTAAACACCTGTAGGTTTCAAACCCTTGACAGCTGTTGGATTATTAGGAACCCAAAAGGTTTCCATCTCTTTAGATACTGCTGTAACACCAATCTTAACAGACTCACCTGGATAAACAGTGATGTGTGATTTGGTAACGAGTAGTTGGGTATTATGACTATCGTTCCCTTTTGAAACACCACCTCCTGCTGAAGTTTTTTCTGCACGAGTCGCTGTGACAGGAGTGCTCTTAGGAGACTCACTTTCGCCTACTGGTGTAGCTGTCGCTGTAATTTCACCTACAGGAAGACTGTTTGTCGGAGTAATGGTCGCTACACCTTGAGCATCTGCTACTGCTTGACCGATAACAACACCATCATTATTGTAGAGTTTAACAGTTGAGCCTGCTGGTGCTTTAACAGTGACATCCGTTGCAGAACTTCCTTTTCCTTTAAGATCTGAAGTAATTTCTGGAGCCGCTACTGCCGCACGTGTTCTACGTGATTTAGCTACTTGAGAACCATCTTTAACTGTTTGAGCTGCTGTCAAATTTGCACTTGAACCATCTGCAAAAGTCACAACTACTGATCCGTCTGCTTGAACTTGAACATCAGTCGCTGTAGGGTTTGCTGCCTTAACAGCTGCTACAACTTTGGCTTTTTCTTCATTAGTAAGTGCTGATGGATTGTAGACCACTGTCACTTCTGGAGCTTGGATGCTATCTGCTTCCTTAGCTTTTTCAGCCGCTACTACTGGTTCTTCTTTAGAATTTTGAGTAGTTTTAACTTTTTCTTCAACCACTGCTGCTGGAGCGACTTCTACAGCTGGTGCTGCATAAGTTGTTTTCTCTTCAGCTGCTGCTGGCTTAACCCCCTCTGCTGTAGAGCTAGCTTCTGGCTTAGCTTCTACTGCATCTGCTTTGACTGATGGAGCTACTAACGCTGCCCCAACCGCAAAAACAAGCGAACAACCGAAAAGGAAATGTTTTCCTTTTTTGATCATACGCCAATTCTTTTGTTCTGCATTTTTTCGATTAAAATACATGAATCTTTTCTCCTAATTTTAAAAATTATAGCATGTCTTTAACATACAATTTAAATTATAAAACATAGCTTTGTTTTAGTCAATCATTTTAAACTATATATTTAAAAATTTTTTTCGATACAAAAAAATTCTAAAGCAATGATTTTTTACTAAAATATAATATAATAAACGCAGGCCAAATTCTTTGTTTTTTTGATTTACTTGTGATATAATAACTAACATCTTGAAAAATATGATTTTTGTTCGTTATAATCAATTTTATTACAGGAGGAACGATTTATGAGAGCCCTATTGACTCAAAAAGAACAAAGGCAATTAAGAATTTTAGAATATTTATTTGAAAATCCAGACTGGATCCACCTAGATCCCCTAGCAGAAGACCTAGATATCAACACCCGTATCATTAAAAGCGATATCAAGGAGATGCGCGAAGTTCTCTCTTGCTTCGAAATCCAATCTTCAACAGCTGGTATCAGACTCGCCAATAATAACAATTTAGGCATTGAACGAATTTACCGCCACATTTTACAAGATTCTTCTAACTTCCAAGTTTTGAGAGCATTCTTTTTATTAGAAGAACCATTCACCTATGAACATCTAGCTCAAACTCTTGATGTTTCGCTTCCTGCACTTCGAAAAAAAGTTGCTGAGATTAATCATACCTTGCAAAATAAATACCGCTTCAAACTCAAGGTCACTCCAATCTCTATCATTGGAGACGAAAAAGACATCCGTTTCTTTTTTGCCCAGTATTTCCATGAAGCCTATGGTTACTTCAAATGGCCATTTACTGATTCTAAGAAAGATATTGAAGAATTTGTTGCTTTCTTTCTTAAAATGACAGGATTTCCTGCCAATTATGCTAACTTGTTGCAGCTAGAAACACAAATAGCTGTTAATTTGCACCGATTTAAGATCGGTGCTACCATCCAAACAACGAGCGATTCTACAAATGATCTTCCTTTATATAATCAACTGCCAGAGTTCCAAGATCAACTCGAACCATTGGCTAAGCGTCTGAATATCGAGGTTAACCGTCATACCTTAGAACAAATCTTTGATTCTTATACTCAAAAAGGAATCTTCTATACTGTTGAAGATTTTCTAGCCGCCCGTTCAGATGATAAGGAAGTTGACCACTCTTACCACGCTGCTCGAGATGTCCTCGATAATTTGACTCGTGAATTTGGAATTCACTTTACAAATACAGACGAGCTAGTCTGGCACCTACACAATACCGCTCTTCTTGAACGTCAAGAAATCAACTCAGAATCCATCATTTCTCATAATAAATCCTATACGCTCAAAAAAATCCAGAAATTCTTCCCTGAATTTTACGAAGCGGCTGTTTTCGAAATGATGCGTTATAAGTCTAGCTTGGGACAAAAAGAACTGGCGCACGCTGTCGTCCATCTGGTTTACACTCTCTTGACTCACGCTTCAGATTTGATGGAACAACTGTTAGAATCTCAGAATAAGGTTCGTGTCCTTGTGTTGAGTGAATTTGACTTTGCTCATCCTCGGTCCCTCATGTCTCTCTATAAATACTACACTTCTAAAAATATCCAGTTTGAAACATGGGACAAGGCTACATTGAATGTTGATGAGATTATGGAGGCTGGATATGATGCCATTTTAACCAACTTTGATGTCGAAGGTTTAAAGCATCCAAAACTAATCAATATTGGACGTATGCCCCAGCTTCAAGTTATTAGCGAACTGAACACCATCTCGCTTGGTGATCTTTAAAAAAATATTGAAAATTAGAGTCGCTTAATCATCCGAATCTTAGAAAACAATTTCTATAACCTATAAAAGAGAAGAGACCGGAACTCCGATAATTGAAGTTCTGTTCTCTTCTCTTTTTACTTTTTTGATTTTTTAAAAAAGGGATTCAATGCTTTAAACCAAAAAGACTCTTTCTGCTACTTGTATAGTTTCTATTTCTCTATCCTTGCTTCTGCATCTGCTACAACTTGGGCAAGACTGGTTTGACTCAGTTCCTGCTCCATGGCTAGCTGAATCTTTTGTAATTTTTCATCTAAAATCCCATGGATATTTGCACCAACTGGACAGGCTGGATTTGGATTGTCATGAAAACTAAAGAGTTGACCAGTCTTTCCTAGACACTCAACTGCTTGGTAAACATCTAAAAGACTGATATCCTCTAGGTCTTTGATAATCTCTGCACCACCAGTTCCACGCGCAACTGAGATCAACTCAGCTTTTTTCAGTTGAGATAAGGTCTTACGGATAATGACAGGATTGACTCCAACGCTACTAGCAAGAAAATCACTGGTCACCTTACTTTCTTTCCCTTTCAAGGCTATGATAATCAACATATGGGTCGCGATGGTAAATCGACTTGAAATTTGCATAAGATTCTCCTTTTTCTATTAGACTAGTTCGTTTTTTACTTATATTTATTATATCTCTTGTAGTTGTAATGTCAAGAGTTACCACTAAGCCAGTCATCTAGTTCTGCATCATGCCCTTGACTTTGGGCAATTTCATGAAGTAGTTCCTGATTATGGGTATGGTGAATCCCATTAACCAAACTTTCATAATAAACTTGATAGTAGGGTAAATTTAAGTCTTTGGCTAGCTGTAATTCTGCCTCAATATCATAATTAACCCGGCGAAAATCGATATCTTTCAAGCCTTTTTCATCAAACTCTAAAATCATGTACTGAGCACGTAAGTCCTTGCGTAAATTTTCAGATAAAAAGAAGGGTTGACCAATGGAACCTGGATTCAGGATAAGCTGGCCACCACTACCATACCGAAGAAACTGTTGATGGATATGACCATAAATGGCAATATCGCAGTCAGGATTGGTGACAAGACGGTCAAAGTCCTCTTGCTTCCCAAGATGAATCAGCTCTCGTCCCCAATTTTTATCAGGCAAGTGGTGGCTAATCCCTAGTTTCAAATCTCCAAACTGGCGGTGCACTTGCAAGGGATAGTCCTGCAGTGCCTCAATTTCCTCGATGCTGAGCTCTTCCATAATATACTGACATTGGCGTAAGAGATAACGATGACTGGGTCTGGTTTCATCTAACTGACGATGGCAGGCGCGCCACAAGCTCTCCTCCCAATTCCCTAAAACTCTATGGGTGATGGGTAAAGTGTCCAGTATCTGGAGAATATTTTTTCGTCCTGTTCCAGGCATGAGGATATCTCCCAAGAGCCAATACTCATCAACCTCTGACTCCTGGGCATCTGCCAGAACAGCTTCTAAGGCTGTTGTATTGCCATGTATATCCGATAATACTGCGATTTTTGTCATATCTCTTCCTCTTAGCTTTTCTAGTTTTATTATAACAAACTCCAAGTCAAAGTCAAAAAGCATCTATCTTCTTCCTATCGTTTTTTACTTTACTTTTTTAGTGAAAAGGAATACAATGAATGTAATAAGAATGAGGAGGTTTTTGCTATGACACAACGTTATGAAAACATCATGGTAGCGGTTGACGGTTCTAAGGAAGCTGACTTGGCTTTCATCAAAGGGGTTCATTCAGCACTGCGTAACCAAGCAAAACTAACGATTGCTCATGTCATTGACACACGTGCTCTTCAAAGCATTTCAACATTTGATGCCGAAGTTTACGAAGAATTGCAAGTCGAGGCCAACGATTTGATGGCTGAATATGAAAAGCGTGCAAAAGATGCTGGGCTCACAGACATTAAAGTTGTTATTGAGATGGGAAATCCTAAAACTCTCTTAGCTAAAACAATTCCAGATAAAGAAAAGGTTGATTTGATTTTAGTTGGAGCAACAGGACTCAATGCCTTTGAGCGTCTGCTAGTTGGTTCTTCATCAGAATATATCCTACGCCATACCAGCGTTGACCTTCTCGTCGTTAGAGATAAGGATAAAACTTTGTAATAAAAACAGAAATGAGGTTGGGATTTTTCTCCTAACCTCATTTTTTATAAATTGTTGATGTCGTAGTTGGACCTAGGAACTCAAACATCATTCCAGGCTTCCTCTGCTATCGCCTATTTTTTATCTTCTCTTTCCTTATGGCGCTCATAGGCTTTTATCTGTCGCTCAATCTCCTTTTTAATAGCAGGCTCTGGAGCGTATTTTTCTTCCCAGTCATCTGGTTTTAGGATCTTGTGGGTCACTGGATCAAAATGAGCTTTTCCATCAGGGAACATTTTACCCATATTTGCTTGATGGACAATGTCAAAAATCCGTTCTGGATCCACCCCCATCAAAACAAAGCTACCATAGGTGAAGTACAAAGTATCAATCAAGGCATCCACTTGCCCTACCAAATCTTGCTTAGCAGGTGTTTTCTTGACTACTTTCTCTGCTGCTTGATCAAGAGCTTGGTGTAACTGTCCTACTGCCTGTTCGAAATCTTCTTCAGAAGAACTAGCAGCTCGAACAAACTCCACCAATTCTTCTAGCTTAAATCCCGCTCTATGGGTGGCACCTTCTAAGTCCCAAGCTTGGGGCTCCTCTTGAGTTCGTTCATCCATCATGTGATGGAAGGTCTTGACCTTATTAAAATGGTAATCACGGCTGACAAAGACTTTTTCTGAAGCCAGAACACCAAAATGCTCTAAAGCTTTGTGAATCCCATCTTGCTGGTTGCTGGTTGTGATATGCTTAGCGACTTCCTTGACACTGCTACTACCATTGCCCATGGCGACTGACATCCCAACACCCGCCAGCATCTCTAGGTCATTGTCCGAGTCACCAAAGGCCATGACTTGATTGAGATCAAAACCATACTCTTTTCCGACTCGGCGAATGCCCTCTAGCTTGGAATTTCCTTGATTGATGACATCGGCTGCAAAAGGATTACTACGAGTCAATTTCAAGTCTTGAAAATCAGCTGCCGCTTTTTCAGATTCTTCTGGCGTCATTAGCATCAAAACTTGATAAATGGGCTGATTCATCAACTGGAGCAAGTCTTCTTCCTTCTGAGGAACGACCTTACTCACCATTCGATTAAAGGAATGACTAACTGTACGGGTCAACATAGAGGGAACAAAACGACTCACTCTTTGCGAAAAAGAACCAAGACCAAAAGACATGATTTTTGAACCCAGCATGGCATCCTTGGTCCCCAAAGCAATCTCCTTGCCCTCTTTTTTGGCATAAGCTATCAACTGCCGTAAATGAGATTTGGAAAGAGGACTTGTAAACAAGACTCTGTCTTTATTAAAGATATATTGGCCGTTATAAGTTACAGCAAAATCCAGATCTAAATCATCCATTAAATCCTTAACAAAAAAAGGTCCTCGCCCTGTCGCTACTCCAACAAGCACTCCCTGGTCCTTCACAATCTTAATCGCGTCCTTAGTGGATTTCAAAACACTCTTGCGATCGTTGACCAGTGTTCCATCGATATCAAAAAAAACAGCTTTGACTTCCATCCTACCTCAATCTCCCCTTTTGTGATACAATGATTATACCACATTTCAGAAAGAGTGAGTAAATCATGCCTAAGAAAATCCTTGTTTTACATACGGGTGGTACTATTTCCATGCAAGCCGATGACTCTGGCGCTGTTGTGACTAGTCAAGACAACCCTATGAATCATGTATCCAATCCACTTGAGGGAGTTGAAGTCCACGCCCTCGACTTTTTT
>NZ_AJML01000019.1:0-10838 GCF_000259525.1 Streptococcus sp. SK140
AACAGTAGGGACGAATAGAGATGCGACATCTCAACAGATCCGACAAAGACTAGTAGTGGGTTTCCTTTGAGATGGTATTCCTTGATACACTCAAGTGAAGCATAAACCTTTTCTGGTAGTGTTACATAAAGATTATCTGGATAGTCTTTTCGGATTAAGGGACGATTGGTTGGAATTCGAATAACAGACATATTATAGGTTTCCAAAAATTCCTTCTCTGCGACCTTCCCAGTCCCAGTCATTCCTGATATCTTATTAAACATTTTGAAAAGACTTTGATAGGTGATAGAAGCCATTGCCCGCGTTTCAGGAGAGAGTTTCACATGCTCCTTGGCTTCGATGGCCTGATGAAGTCCTCCCTGCAACTTGGTCATTTCCATCAAGCGACCAGTTCCTTTATCCAGGAGAATCATCTCATCATCCCGAATGATATATTCCTTATCTCTCGTAAATAACTTATGCGCTCTCAAGGAATAGACTAGGTGTCGTACATAAGTGGCGTATTCTTCCTTATACAAGTTATCAATTCCTAGGAAGCTTTCAGCAGTTTTAGCCCCCTTTGTAGTCAACCATATCTCTTCTTTTTCTTCTTTAAAGATATAGTCTTCATTTTCAACCATGGTTGTTACTAAAGTATCGATGATTCCATAGTAGTTGGACTGAACGCGAGGAGATCCCGCAATGATGAGTGGTGTCTGTGCACTATCTAGTAAAATATCATCAATTTCATCAATGATTACATAGTCAAACGGACGTAAAAACTTATCTTTACTACTGGAAGCTAGATTATCATTTAGATAATCAAAACCTAGACCATTATTTGTCAAATAGATAATATCTGAGTTATAGATTTCTTTTTTTTCTTTGGATGTTAATTCCTCTTTAGGATCATCAGTGAAAGGTAAACCTAAACTTAAACCCAAGAAACGATAAACCGGCCCCATTTCCTCTGAGTCACGCTTAGCTAGATACTCATTGGTCGTAATCAACATAGCACCTTTACCAGTAAGGGCATTGAGATAAAGAGGCATAGTCGCAGTCAAAGTCTTTCCTTCACCGGTATTCATCTCGGCAACATTTCCTTGGTGGATGACAATCCCCCCCATAACTTGAACATCATAAGGAAACATTCCTAGGATTCGCTTATCAGCTTCTCGTACAACTGCAAAAGCTTCAACAAGTAAATCATCTAAGGTTTCCCCCTCTGCTAAACGTTGACGAAACTCTACCGTTTTTGCTGCCAAGGCTTCATCGCTAAGAGCTGCCATCTCATCTTTAAGACCATTGATCTTTTTTAAAGTAGCTCTGACTTTTCTAAGTTTTCTATTTTGATACAAACTATTAAACACGATCATACTCCTTAATTAAGAAAGAATAAAAATCGAGTGACTCAAACCCAGCAGCAATGAGAGAAACTCTATATGTATAAGCCTCCTCAGGATAAATGAAAGAAAAAGATAGGGTTTTCTCCACTTTTTCTTCCAGCACTTCTTCGTAACGGTCCAAGAAAACTAGTTTGATGTAAATGCTATTTTCAGGATAACAAGTCATATTCATGGTGAATTGATAGCGATGATTTCTTTTTAAGAGAGGTAGGCTGGGTTGGCTTCTATCACCTTGATAATTCGAGCTTGAAAGCCATGATTTGAGAACTTCTCCTGAAGCTAGTAATGGATTTGAAAGACTGATATGGCCATCTTCCCAAAACTGAACTCGAGTTCCATACAGGTAAGTTGCTCCCATATCCTCCCAGAGTATGTCTTCTCTTTGATTTATAATCATGTCTCACCTCTTCCAAATTCTGCTTGTAATATCATGTTATAAAAATGGATAAACCAGGTAACGTTGGTTCCTGTATCATCATTGTGTCGACCGGCTGTTCCTTTTGATAAGATCTTCGCTCCAGTTTGACAGAGCGTAGTGACTAGCTGATCATAAGCATGACTATCCATATCTTCATCCTTCATGTAAGAAAGACCAAACGTCGTTTGAGAAAAATCTGCTTGTTTGAAGGCAGACCAAAAACGGTTATCCAACTCATCCATGTGGGCTGGGCTGATTCCTCCAGTTTGATGATGAAGCACGTCGAATCCTGTTGGAAAGACACCTGGTGCTTCCAATCTACCACGTCTTGCAATTGTTCCTAAATTTGCTAAGGGTTTACCCACAACGATTCCTTTCGGTTCAAAGAATGAGCCATAGTAAAGAGAAGGGAAAGTTCCCATTGATAAACCTGATAAGATTAGATCTTTTTTATCAAAACCTAAGTATTCCTGATAATGTTCAATCGTTTGTTTGATTTTTTCTTCCAGTTCTTCACTACCCAGGTAAAATGCTCCACCTTCTAATCGAGGATCAGAGAACAGAATGAAGGGACACTTGAAATTTAGCATCATTCTGTATCCTTCAAATCCCTCGGCAGGTCGAAATCCTGAAAAGTAGACAGCCAATGGTGGTTTAAAATCTCCAGGATGGAAGAAGTAGTTAATCTCATCACGCTTATTATCGTGTAAGATATTCCCCCCAAGAACAAATTTCCCAAAGTACTTCCGACTCCAACGTTGATGTAGACTTCCCAACTTTAGAGTTCCTTGACCACGCGCCTCGACAGACAGACATAGGTAGGCATTGTAATCCTGATCCATGATTAGGGCTGTCTTCAGGTCTTCTTCTGTAAAGATCAAGTCTTCCACAATATCTGAAACCGAACCTTCAGGCATTTTTTTAACCCGAAACTGAAATTCTACACCTTCACTTTTTTCATACTCTAGCCACAACTCGATTGGAAGTTTTGTTGCAGAGACAAAGTTGTATTTCCAATGAGCTACTTGAGAAAACTCAGAACCAAAATCCCCCTCTAAGAGCAGATACTCAAAGCCTTGATAAGAAACAGAGCCTTTAAAACTTGGATGAACTTCTATTGTAGCTGGTTTCATCTTATCCCCGTATCCACCACCGAATAAGGAAGTGGATAAATCTTTTAAGAGCTTCTGTGGGTCTGAAAAGTCAATTGCTTGGGCACAGCGTTTTTTGATTAAATCCGAAATAAGAGGATTGCTTGTTTGAAACTCTTGGTTATAGAAAACCGTATAGGGCTCAATTATTTTAATGATTGGTAATAGGTCAACCAAGTAACGGCCATCTTCGATGAGAATGGCATTGAACTTGCGAATCTCATCCATTTTTATCGTTTCTTTAAGAGCCTTAGGAGAATTAGGATAAAAATAATACCAATCCATCTTTTTAGGGATCTCATAACGATGCTTCCAATTTTCTGTCCCTATCTGTAGGATTTTAAGATCCTTTGACATTTGTACTCTCCTCTATCCATTGATCTAGTTTCCCCACAAATTTTTCACCTGTATGTTCCTTGATTTTATCAACCGAGTAGATCAAAGACTGATTCCATTCTTTTAGGGTATCCAGGTAGTAATGGGCCGCTTTCTTAAATTCTGTGATAGTAGAAAGCAAGTAGCCATTTTTCAAATGGTCAACATAGACAGTCTCTACTTGATTCACCTGAGGAATTCCTGCACTAATTCCCGCTATTTGGGTATATAGGTGAGGTTGTGGATTCAAATCAACAATCAAACGAACATATTCTAAGGTCTTAATCATTTCCAATTCATCATTGATGTTTAACAAGCGATAGCGAAGTTTCTGTTGGACATTTTCCTTCAAAGGATTTTCAGCCCCTTCATAGTCGATTGCTTTCTCAAAAATTTCTGCCGAGAATTTTTCATTTATAATTTCCTGAATGGCCTCTGCGACTCTATCCATCTGGTCGTTACTGGCAGCAAAAGCACCGAAAATTACCTCAGTGTCTTTGGTCTCTGCAAGGAAGGATAAGATTTGAAAAAGACCTTCTTTGTCCAATTCTTCTTCAAAATTAAGTTGATAATAAATTATAGATTCTCTCTTTGTCTGACTTTTTCCCAATCTCAAACGAGTATCAAATGGCGATAAATGTTTGAAAAGATTGTATTTATCTGGATACAATTCCTGCAACAGCTGAAGGCTATCCTCTCTATCAACTAAGACCAAATCGACTTTGGATATAGACCCAAGTAGATCTCTCATGCTCTCCTTTGGATTACGACCGATGAAAAGGCTCAATATTTTAGGATTTGCTTCAGGCAAGCGATTTAGAACAAAATCGTTATGTCGAGAGTCAGATGGAATAATAAATAAATCACTACTCTCTTTAATCTTTTCGAGTCGTTTTTCAAAGAATTCAGCCACCAACTGCTCCATATCACTATAGTGGAGCGAATCAAAACGAAAGGCAAAAATAGGATTAATCTCTACCCTACCATCCTCTTGTAAATACTCTCTGAACTGCCAAATTCCCTCAGAATTCAGATAATCTTGATAAGATGGATAATTATCCTGATAATAAATGACACTCGAAACCAGGCCACGGTCATCCATAATATAGTGCTCGATCATTTGCCCTTGGGTATCAAAATATTGAATATCACTAATAAAACCTTCCACACCATGCTCAATTTGAGCATAGCGTTTCCCATCTTTGTGGATAACAATAGCGAAAGGACTGTACATAAATTCACAGTCCTTATCCCACTCAATATCTCTGATATTCAGTACTTGTGGAGAAATATCCGTAATATCTTGCATTTCATCAAAAATAGAATATATTTCAGCCTCTAATACACTATGACGATGTAAGAAATAGCGAAGATGTGGTTGATAGGCTAAAACAAAAAGGCTTGACGGCAGTTCTTGTCTATCTAACAGACGAATCTGATTGAAGGTATCGTCAAACTCCAACTTAAAAGAAGACCGATACCAAGGGATGATATCTGCATGCCACTGACGATGACTACCATACCAAGCCGGAATAAAATAATACATAACACTCTCCTAAATCAGTGGTTTATAAGTTTCGTTTAACTTCAGTGCACTAATTTCATCTTTAATGTTAAAGATCATACCACTTAAAATCATAAACAAACCTGGTATCATACTCACTCTCAATAATTGTTCATCAACTAAAACAAATAACATCGGTAGACCTGCGAATAACACATTAAAGATACCACCTACAATAGCAAATTTGAATACTAGATTATTAATAAAATTACTGGTATCCTCACCTGGATAAACGCTATAAATGTACTCACCAGAGCTTTTCATCCGTTCTGCCACTCGTTCCCCACTAATATTGACAAAAGCAAAGGCAATACTAAAGACAAACAAAGTCGCTATATAGGTATAAATCCACAAGGGTTTCCCCGTTGCATATTGGAAAATTATATGTTGATAAACCGTGTCCTCTGGATTTACTAATTGTAGCAAAAGAAATAGGTAAGTTGGTAAGTTAATTAAACTCATCACATACATAAAGGGCATCCCACCTGCAGGATTCAACATAATTTCAAAATAAGAATAACGCTTAAAGCGAGAGTGGAGACCAATCTTATTGACTGGAATCCGATAACGAGCACGATAAAAAATTGCAATGAGATAGGCAAAAACGATCCCCATCGCTCCAAGTATTACGACAATCCACATAGGAATACCGAGTTTTTGTATTGATTCCATGATGTCTTGAGGAAGATAGAGAATCATACTAGTCAATAAGATAGCAAAATAGCCACCAATCCCCATAGTAGAGTTAATATCTGATAACCATATCAAGAAAAAAGTCCCGGCTATCAGCAAGGTTGTGTTTAGTATGAGTACCAAGAGTGTGTTATAGTTGTCCTTGATTGGTAAATTTACTACTAAAGCTAGCGATTGAATCAAGGCAATTGTCAAAGTTAGATACATCTTTCTCCGATCCTGAACTTCAGCAGAGCCAGAAGCAAGATTCAAACGTTTAGATAAGGAGAACATTTGCCATAAAATCATCGATGACATCCAGGGGGATAAACCGACTGAAAAGATTGACAAACTACGTAAATCGCCCCCTGTAATTGCAGTTGAAAAAGCTAAATAAGCAGTAGACCCCCCAAGAAAATCTCTACTATTCAAATCAATAAAAGGAAGAGTTAATCGACTACAAAGAACATAAATAAAAATTAAGAAAAGAGTTATAAAACCTTTTTTTATAACTATAGATGAAAAATAATTTTTCAAAACAATTCCTTCCATTCTATAAATAAACATCAGAAAGTTCAAAAATATATACTTCTTTAGTTTTCTTTATAAATACATAAAACCATGGCACAAAACTACTAGTTTTTAGTATAAAATACTATTTCCCTCCATAAATTCAATGTCATTATTATAACAAAAAAAGCAGAAAAAATCTGCTTATAAGAAAATAAAGATAAATATCGTTGTTTTTTATCAAAGAATTTCTTATTGTCTTAAGATAAATTTCAGAGTCTGATTGATTGTCTCCACACTTTTATTTGAAATCAATCGGATAATTTGAGATCCACTACTTCAATCAGTCAAGATAAACAAACAATCATTTTTCACCCTTGTTAATAGCACTGAATCAATCTCATCATCCTCATTTTCTAATCATAAATTGATAGGAGGCTGGACTAGGAAATACAGAACTACATTCTTTGGATAAATTCTTTGTTTAACTTCAGGGAAAGTTTACAATTCTCTAATTAATAATATCATCTAGTTTTAAAGCCTCTATTTTATGTTCCAATTTTTGTTTTTCTTCCAAGTAGCCATGATGTGATAATTCTTTCAAATTGCGTTTCAAGACATAATCATACATTTTATATGTCTTCGCAATATCAATCTCCTCTAAATCTTTAGTAACCTCAATTCGTTCTTCTAAGGCTGATATATAGTCTAAGTGGGATAAGGTGAAATTATAACTCAACCCCTCGAGATTTTTACGATATGCATATACCACATGGTTACAAATAGCAATCTTTTGAGCTTCTAAATATAGTTTCCAACTTGTGAACTGATCCTCTGCATACTTCCCATATGGAAAACGAATATTATCAAATAAACTACGTTTATACAATTTTCCCCAAGCTACTGAAAAGAGTATAAAAGTAACATCAACCATTTCATCCATTTGATTAATTGCATAGTATTTATCCACATACGTAACTGGAAGTTGTGGAAAACAATCTTTCGAATAGAATAAAAAGTAGGGTTCCTCAAATCGACAGTATGCTCCGATTACCATATCAGACTCTCCTAATAGAATTGTTGCATACAACTTTTCTATAGCATCATCCATCAAAAAATCATCTGAGTCAACAAAAGTAATATATTCACCTTCTGCACGATCCAAACCATAATTTCTAGAATCTGATAAGCCCCCGTTTGTCTTTTCAAAATAACGGCAACGAGGATCACGGTTTACAAATTCATAGCAAATATCCCCTGAAGAATCTGTTGAACCATCATTTATTAACAACACTTCAATGTCTCGATAAGATTGTTTCAAGACACTATCAATACATTGACGTAAATACAATTCTCCATTATATATAGGAATAATAACACTAATTAAAGGTCTCATAAATAATTTTTCCTAACTTTCTAACCTAATTTCAATCCTCAGCGAAAAGTTTAAAAACTCATACAATTATTACTATTTAATAAATTTCAAATAATATTTTTGTACTTCATTTTATAACAGGTTTATATCTAATAAAATATTAAATGCTTAATCTTTATAATTAACTATAGCATTTTTTATATCAATTAACTAACAAAAAAAGTCCCATAAGATCTCTAATGAGAAGCGCCTAAACAACTCATTAGAAAGGATCATTTGAACAATCATATTTTATCACAAAACTGCTTGATATTAAAGACCCAAACATAAAGATTGTAGATATCATCAATTTGGATACACACAAGGAAATCATAGCTAAATTAGACTACAATGCCCCATCTTACCCTGATTACGGAAATCAAATGAAGAAATATGACTTTCAAAAACCGTCTGAGATTCCTTACCTCGAAAAGACTGGTATGGCTGCTAGAATTCTTCTGAAAAAAAGTCGTTTCAAGTGCTATCATTGCTCGAAAATAATTGTCGCTGAGACTTCAATCGTCAAGAAAAATCATTAAATTTCTCGTATCATCAATTAAAAGATTGCTCAAAAGTTAATTAAAATACTTCTATGACCGATATTGCCCATCACCTTGCCATTTCAACTTCAACTGTCATCCAAAATCAATTTCTTCGATATAATAGAGCTGTTAGTTGTCAAGTGAAAATCATTACTATGGATATGTTAGTCCCTACTATGCTTCGCATTCGAATTTCGAGGCTCAGGCTGAAACAGTCTCCCAGACTGTTTCACTTCAAAATGCAAAAATTGTCCTTGATTGCTTTCCCACTTCATTATTATATTTCTAAACTCAAGCTAAAAGAGTTCACTGGACTGTTTTACTCCAACACTTAAGTCGTGCTTTAAGTCGTGTTCGTGCCCAAATCATGAAACAATTCGATTGAAAATCTTGTGAATACAAAGCTATCAAGCGCTACTGGAAACTCATTCAACAGAATATCCGTAAAGTCCGTGATAAACGTTTTTATCGCCCTACTTTTCGTATGCTCTTAACTAATAAAGAAATTCTAGACAAACTCTTCAGCTATTCAGAAGACTTAAAACACCATTATAATTTCTATCAACTCTTGATGTTCCACTTTCAGAATAGAGAGCCTGACAAATTTTTCGAACTCATTGAGGACAATCTAAAGCAGTTTTTTCCTCTTGTTCAGACTGTCTTTAAAACGTTCCTCAAGGATAAAGAAAAGATTGTCAACATCCTGCAATTTCCCTATTCCAAGGGCAAATTGGAAGCTACTAATAATCTCATCAAACTTATTAAACGAAGTGCCCTTGATTTTAGGAACTTTGACAACTTTAAGAGACGAATTTTTATCGCTCTGAACATAAAAATGGAGAGAACAATCGTTGTCTTCTCCAGATGTTAGTTTATCTTCAAGTCACTACAGTTGACAAAGAACTCAAAACAAAAGAAATCCTGAAAAGTTAAACTTTTCAGGATTTTTTCTTATCTTGTCGTTATAGAACTACTCTATATAACATAGATATCTTAGATTTCATCTTCATTTTCATCTTTACGACGTTTGGCTACTAAACCTAATCCAGTTAGACCTGCTACAACTCCAAGGAGAGCATTTGCAGCTGAAGCTGTTTCACCAGTATTTGGTAATTGCTTACGGGCCTTAGTGGTATCAGTTTGTGGAGCTTGACTAGTTGAAGTCGAATGAATCATAGATGCGCTTGTTGATGCTGATTCTGAAGCCGATGTGCTTGCTGAAGCTGATGTACTTGCTGAGGCTGACGCACTTGTTGATGCTGACTCAGACGCTGATGTGCTTGCTGAAGCTGATATGCTTGCTGATTCTGAAGCACTTGTCGACACTGACTCTGAAGTAATTACGCTTTCGATGTTTAAACTTTCAATAGAATAGCTCTCTGGCATTCCCTTACTTGTAACGATTGTGTCAGATGCTGATTCAGATGCACTTGTTGATGCTGATTCTGAAGCTGATGTGCTTGCTGAAGCTGATGTTGATTCAGAAGCTGATGTGCTTGCTGAAGCTGACGTGCTTGCTGAAGCTGATGTTGATTCAGAAGCTGAGTGCTTGCTGAAGCGATGTGCTTGCTGAAGCCGATGTGCTTGCTGAAGCGATGTGCTTGCTGAAGCGATGTGCTTGCTGAAGCGATGTGCTTGCTGAAGCTGATGTGCTTGCTGAAGCTGATGTTGATTCAGAAGCTGAGTGCTTGCTGAAGCGATGTGCTTGCTGAAGCTGATGTTGATTCAGAAGCGAGTGCTTGCTGAAGCGATGTGCTTGCTGAAGCGATGTGCTTGCTGAAGCGATGTGCTTGCTGAAGCGATGTTGATTCAGAAGCGATGTGCTTGCTGAAGCGAGTCTTGCTGAAGCGATGTGCTTGCTGAAGCGATGTGCTTGCTGAAGCTGAGTGCTTGCTGAAGCTGATGTTGATTCAGAAGCCGATGTGCTTGCTGAAGCTGATGTTGATTCAGAAGCTGATGTGCTTGCTGAAGCTGATGTGCTTGCTGAAGCTGATGTGCTTGCTGAAGCTGACGTTGATTCAGAAGCTGATGTGCTTGCTGAAGCTGACGTTGATTCAGAAGCTGATGTGCTTGCTGAAGCTGATGTGCTTGCTGAAGCCGATGTTGATTCAGAAGCTGATGTGCTTGCTGAAGCTGATGTTGATTCAGAAGCCGATGTGCTTGCTGAAGCTGATGTGCTTGCTGAAGCTGATGTGCTTGCTGAAGCTGATGTGCTTGCTGAAGCTGATGTGCTTGCTGAAGCTGATGTTGATTCAGAAGCCGATGTGCTTGCTGAAGCCGATGTGCTTGCTGAAGCTGACGTTGTTGGCTGATGTGCTTGCACTTGTTGAAGCTGACGTGCTTGCTGATGTGCTTGCGCTTGTTGAAGCTGATGTGCTTGCTGATGTGCTTGCGCTGTGCTTGCGCTTGTTGAAGCTGACGTACTTGCTGATGTGCTTGCACTTGTTGAAGCTGATGTGCTTGCACTTGTTGAAGCTGACGTGCTTGCTGATGTGCTTGCGCTTGTTGAAGCTGATGTGCTTGCTGATGTGCTTGCACTTGTTGAAGCTGACGTGCTTGCTGATGTGCTTGCACTTGTTGAAGCTGATGTGCTTAGCTGATGTACTTGCACTTGTTGAAGCCGATGTGCTTGCTGATGTGCTTGCACTTGTTGAAGCTGATGTGCTTGCACTTGTTGAAGCTGACGTGCTTGCACTTGTTGAAGCTGATGTGCTTGCACTTGTTGAAGCTGATGTGCTTGCACTTGTTGAAGCTGACGTGCTTGCTGATGTGCTTGCGCTTGTTGACGCTGACGTGCTTGCTGATGT
>NZ_AJML01000020.1:0-5257 GCF_000259525.1 Streptococcus sp. SK140
GCTTCTTGCTTATCTTCTGGTAATTTTCTTCTATAAGTATTCAACAATTCATGAAGGGCGTAGTAATCATCCAACCACAATCCTCCTTCTGGTAGGCGATGGCTAATCTCCCCTACTTCTTCGTAGGCCATCCGGTCTAGGCGACGCTTTTGACTCTCTTGTTTTCTGACGCTATCAAGGATTCGATTGCGAAATTTTGTTTTGAAGTAGACGTAGAGTTTCTTTTCTTCTTCCACCAGTTCTGGATGGTGTTCTAAAAGTTCATGGAGACAGATCATTCCCTCTTGGTCCCAATCCTCTTTCTCCCACAGGTGAAGATAGTAATCTTTTCTACATTTATAAACAATTCCTTTTACCTTCTCATAGTACTTCTCAAGCATTTGCTTTCCCCCTTTCTCTGCTTGTAGTATAGCAGTGAAAGGGGGAAAGAAGAGTCGTCTTTCCTATCTTGTGTTTTTTCATGTCTGTAATGTTATTGATTATCAGTTTGTAATTCACATAAAGCTTGCTAGTTTTTCATAGTCTAATTTTCAGACAAAGCAAAAAGCCCACTGTTGTAGGCTTTTTGTAAAACAAATCTTAAAATTAAAGCATTTTGTTGTAGAATTCAACGACAAGGGCTTCGTTGATTTCTGGGTTGATCTCGTCACGTTCTGGCAAACGAGTCAATGAACCTTCCAATTTTTCAGCATCGAATGATACGAATGCTGGACGTCCAAGAGTTGCTTCTACTGCTTCAAGGATAGCTGGAACTTTCAATGATTTTTCACGAACTGAGATCACTTGACCTGGAGTTACACGGTATGATGGGATATCAACGCGTTTTCCGTCAACAAGGATGTGGCCGTGGTTTACGAATTGACGAGCTTGACGACGAGTAGTCGCAAGACCAAGACGGTAAACAACGTTATCCAAACGACGTTCCAAAAGAAGCATGAAGTTGAAACCTAGGATTCCGCCTTTGATTTTTGTAGCTTGTACGAACAAGTTACGGAATTGTTTTTCACCTACACCGTAAGTGAAACGAAGTTTTTGTTTTTCAGCCAATTGCAAACCGTATTCTGACAATTTAGAACGGTTGTTTGGTCCGTGTTGTCCTGGTACGTAGTTACGACGTGCCAATTCTTTACCTGTACCTGTAAGTGAAAGGCCAAGGCGACGAGCTTGTTTCCAAGATGGTCCTGTATAACGTGACATGTAAATGTCCTCCTGATATAAATAATATTTCGGTGGAAATAGTCACTTAGAAAGCCCTGATTCGTGCAGATGCCCTTCGCCTAAACAGCCAAGGTTACTTATTATAAGACACCTGTTGACGAGCTTCATGCTTTCCTGCTGATATTTCACACAAAATCCATTTTACCATGAATGGCTGGATTTGTAAAGGGGGGTTAAGCTTTATTTTCACTACCAGAAAGGTTGAGAAGGAGGGTAAAGGTGCTTCCTAGGCCGTACTGGCTGGTAACTGTGATTTCTCCACCTAATTGATGGGCCAATTCACGCGCAATCGCAAGGCCTAAGCCATGACCACCTGTTTTCATATTACGCGAAGTTTCGACACGATAAAGGCGTTTGAAAATATTCTCCAAGTCCTCTGGGGCAATCCCCTGTCCCTCATCCTTCACACTGATTGAAAGCCGGCTCTTCTCCAGTTTAGCTACCACCTCCAGCTTGGTTCCTGGTGCAGAGTATTTAAAAGCGTTATTAACCAGATTAACCAAGATACGAGAAAGCTTGGCATAATCTCCTTCAATCCGAGCAGACTCAGGAATCACTTGTAAGTGGACATCTCGCTCCTCTTGCTCAATCAAGAACTGAAATTCACTCATGCACTCAATCAAAAGCTGATCCAGAAAAATACTATCTTTGTTAGTCGTTTCCTCCTGATTTCTAGCTGTATTAAGGGTTAAAAAATTCAACTCCTCAACCAGTTTATTAAGCCGTTCTGTCTGGCGTCCAATGGTTGCTAGATAATGGGCTTGTTCTCCTTCCTTGATAACCCCGTCCAAAATCCCTTCTACCGTCGCTTGGATCGAAGTGATGGGAGTCTTGATATCATGCGACAACTGTGCAACCATCAAGCCCTTTTCTCGTTCGCTTTCTTCCAAGGAATCAAAGGTTGCTTGCAAATCATGGGACATTTCATTAAAAGCCTGGCCTAATTGCTGAAATTCCACAGGCCCTTGAACATCAAGATTTGAAGGAAAATCCTTGTCCGCTACTCGCTTGGCATGTTCCTTGAGTTTACCCAATGAAGTAAAGACTGGTGATAGGAGATAGAGACTAATCCCAGCACCAACAAAACTTGCCATGAGAGTCATTCCCACTAGGAAATAAATCTCTCTTTCGTCAATTAACATTCGCTGGACTGCCCAAAAAACTACGATAATCGTTAGGAGTGTTGAAATGATATAACCCACTAGAATATAACTTTTTAATTTCATTGACTACCTCGTGCTTTCTCAATTTTGTAGCCCAAGCCCCAAACAGTTTTGATGGTAGGCGTTTCTGCACTGGCATGTTTAGCCAACTCCTGTCGAAGAGCATGAATATGAACATTTAAGGTATTGGTATCATCCACATAGTCTTCTTGCCAGACCTTTTCATAGAGATCTGTCTTAGAGAAAACCCGCTTTGGATTGCTGGCTAAAAGCCATAGAAGTTCGAAGGATTTGACTGTCAAATCAAGCGCCACATCTCCGACTTGGACCTCATGGCTACCGTGATTCATCCGTAAATCCCCGAGACTGACGACTTCTGCCTCACCTCCACGATGAAGGCGACGCAAGATATTGTGGACACGCAAAACCAGCTCACGAGGGCTAAAGGGCTTGGCAATAAAGTCATCTGCCCCTAAGCTCAGTCCATAAATCTTGTCCTGCTCGCTAGTCTTAGCTGTGATAAAGAGAAAAGGCTGATCTGGAGATTGATACTGGACCTCACTAATCAAATCATAACCATCCATCCGAGGCATCATGATATCTGTAATAATCAAATCAATCGGTTTTCGCTTGAAGATTTCCAAGGCCTCTACTCCATCATGAGCTACCAAAACCTGATATCCTGCCTGAACCAGATAGCGTTGATGAATATCTGTGATTTCTACCTCGTCGTCAACGAGTAAAATTGTCTTTCCCATCTGTCTCTCCTTTGAAAAAAACAGTGCTATACCACAATAGTATAACACTATTTTAATCTCTTTACGAACATTCTAATCGCTATCTGGATTTTTTAAATCCTAGATAGAAAGTCTGTAGCTAGACTAGTCATTTTCCTCTTTTTTAGCTTTCAAACCGAGACCACCTAGCAGTCCAGCCAAGGCGAGTCCAAAGAATCCAATAGTAGCCATTGAGGTTTATGCTTCACCAGTATATGGAAGCATGCCTTTTGGTTCTTTCATTTGATCAGCCATCATTGGACTTGATACCTTATTATTGGATGCCATCTTGCCTTCATCAGACATCTTGCTTGAGGCTGCTGGAGCTTGGTCTTGCTTCATACTTGGAGTTGCCATTAGCTGACTAACATTCATGGTTTTGTCTCGCTCTTTGTTAGGCATCATCTTATCCTGGCTAGCAGCTGGCATTTGAGCTTTCATATTAGAAGCACCTTGATGACTATTCATCATTGGAGTCGGCATAGCTGAACCATTAGAAGATGGAACGAAACCTGACTGCATCGGAATAAGAGACTGATGTCCATTCAAGTTCACTGTCAAATCCTTAGTCGCTACAAGATTGCTCAAATCGGCCTTGCCATCTTTCGCACCATACACTTTAATAGTAGCTTTATAGCTTTGAGTGCCGTTTTGTTTTAAGAGGTCAAGAAGCTCTTTATCTGATTTTCCTTGAGTACCTGCCAAGTCCACTTCATAGAAGTAGAGACCTTTGCCCAATTTTTCTACTGGTGGAAGAGCAGGATTTTTAGCCGAACCGTTGTCTGACCATGGGGCCTTATCGGATGCTTTTAAGATGAGGCGGGTCAACATGCCGTCGCCGGCGAAGAATTCGTATGGAATTACTTGGTTAACTCCGGCTGTGAATGGGCCAGGGAAATTAGCCTTGTCCAAGTAAGTAGCTGGAACATCAACTATATCTTTGGTGTTGTCAGCCACACCTTTTTGAACTTCAGCTGGAGTGGTCAAGCCATTCAAGTTGACATCCAAATCCTTAGTCGCTACGAGGTTAGTCAAATCTGCCTTGCCATCTTTCGCACCGTACACTTTAATAGTAGCTTTATAGCTTTGAGTGCCGTTTTGTTTTAACAAGTCAAGCAGCTCTTTGTCAGATTTGCCTTGAGTATCTGCCAAGTCTACTTCATAGAAGTAAAGGCCTTTGCCCAATTTCTCTACTGGTGGGAGAGCGGGATTTTTGGCTGAGCCGTTATCTGACCATGGAGCCTTGTCGGACGCTTTCAAGATGAGGCGAGTCAACATACCGTCACCTGCGAAGAATTCGTATGGAATCACTTGGTTGACACCGGCTGTAAATGGACCAGGGAAATTGGCTTTATCCAAGTATGTAGCTGGAACATCTACTGTGTCTTTGGTATTATCAGCCACACCTTTTTGCACTTCAGCTGGAGTGGTCAAGCCGTTCAAGTTGACATCCAAATCTTTAGTCGCTACAAGATTGCTCAAATCGGCCTTGCCATCTTTTGCACCGTACACCTTGATGGTAGCTTTATAACTTTGAGTGCCGTTTTGTTTCAAGAGGTCAAGAAGGTCTTTGTCAGATTTACTTTGGGTACCTGCCAAATCTACTTCATAGAAGTAGAGACCTTTGCCCAATTTCTCTACTGGTGGGAGAGCAGGATTTTGGGCTGAGCCGTTATCGGACCATGGGGCCTTGTCTGAGGCTTTCAAGATAAGGCGAGTCAACATGCCGTCACCAGCGAAGAATTCGTATGGAATGACTTGGTTGACACCAGCTGTGAATGGGCCTGGAAAATTGGCTTTGTCCAAGTAAGTAGCTGGGACATCTACTGTGTCTTTGGTGTTATCAGCCACACCTTTTTGTACTTCAGCAGGGGTGGTCAAGCCGTTCAAGTTGACATCCAAATCCTTAGTCGCTACGAGGTTGCTCAAATCTGCTTTGCCATCTTTCACACCGTAAACCTTGATGGTAGCTTTATAACTTTGAGTGCCGTTTTGTTTCAAGAGGTCAAGAAGCTCTTTATCTGATTTACCTTGAGTACCTGCCAAATCCACTTCATAGAAGTAAAGGCCTTTGCCCAATTTCTCTACTGGTGGGAGAGC